>JBGSRG010000175.1:0-25463 GCA_041737685.1 Phycisphaerales bacterium
GCACGGGAAGAAATCATTGGTCGACAGATCGCCATCGACAACGGCGAGTGGACAGACCCCCCGCCGTGCCTATTGCAAGTGGAAGTGAACGTCGTTCAAGAAACTTCGGCGACCGGCTCAAAGCCACCTTCAAACTTCTCACCGAAAGTGTCACGACTATCCGCTTTCGCTGGGTTGGATTCACCACTCGCACGCCGAGTCGTCTAAGTTCTGAGGCGAGCCAGATGGTTGCGGCCCACCATTGTTCCTGATATCACTTCTTTAGAATCTCAACGTGAACTTCATAGTCACCCTCGGGTCGAAGTTCCTTGAGTCGTTGGTCCAACCGGTTCAAATCCGCGACCGAGTGAACGGCACCATTAACGACGAACGCACTCTGTCCTTCGCTGCCTGTCGAGACTCCCACATCGAGAAACGCAGGGTTTTCCAGCAACTTCTCGTTCAAGGCTTCGACGATGCGCTGCTCTGGCGTGTCGAGTCGCGTTACGGCACGTCTTGCGAACAGTCCCGGTAGCACGTTGAGCCCGATCCAAAACACCGCAATGGCGATCACAGCAATTGAGATCGTCAAGGTCACTTTCTGACCACGAGAGAGCGTCGCCAACTGCGACTGGACGGACTGCTTCACGCTCATGAACCTTGACTCCTGTCAGCGAACGTCTCGCAACTGCCTCAACTGCAATGATACGCCCCATCTTGAATCGACGTGAACGAAAAGGGGACCGATCATTGATCGGTCCCCTTCGGGTCAACAGGAAACACTTCTTCTGCGGGAAGCTCTGTAAGGATCAGAACCGGAAGGTCCAATCAGGACGATCGGCCTCGTTGGCCCATTTGCGCATGTCTCGGAGTTGCTCAAGCGACTGCAACTCGACGTGGCCGTCGATCTGTGCGGTAACGGCCTTGCCCTTGTGGCGCGCGTGGACCATTCCCCAGTCACGCGGATTGTTGTGCACTTTGGGCTTGTAGTTGTTTGAGGAAACCCAAGCATCAGAGCTGGGGCTGGCAGCGCCAGCCGAAGTGTTGGTCGGATATCCGCCGCGTGGCGGCAAAACTTCCCAGTAACCAGGAACGGTCTTGGAAGTGCTTCCGCCCGCCATCGGGTTCCGACCATAGTTTGTTGAGGAAAAGCTCGAATACGTCGAAACGTCCACACCCCAAGCCGAGGTGAAAGTGATCAGGTCGCTGGGACGGTGCACCTGATGCATGTGCGTGACATAGAAGGTGCCCTCGGCCGGGTGTCCGATTTGGGCTGGCACAGCGCGAGTGTACCTCGGGAAGGCTCCTCGTCCCCAGCTGCCGCCGACATAGACCGTGTTCTGACCGAGCGTCGGGTGATAACCGAACCCCACGCCGCGGCCACGCAGCGCGGTTGTGTCATCGTACAGCAGCGTCGGCGGTGACCAACCGGGATTCATGGACGACGGATTCGGATTGCGTGCCTGAAAGTCCTTGCGTGTGGCTCGCTCCAGCATCTGGCCATCATCAGGCAGACCGGTGGCTCCCATCCAGCGAAGACCGTTCACCTTGATGATGTTGCCTTCGACCATGAAGTTCTTGCGCCACGGATCAGGGTGAAGCCAGACCTTGTCCGTTGCCTGGTTGTTCAGGTGTCCGACAGCCCACGGGATGTAGCCCGTGAAGGCGGATTCTTTGTTGTCGTTGCCGTACGTGTGCCACGCAACCATTTTCTGCTGGCCGTGCGCGATCTCCTCGGTCGTGTACGCGAGGTTCCGCGCTTCCTTCAGAGCCGGCAGCAGGATGGAGATGAGCAAGGCGATGATCGCGATCACCACCAGCAGCTCGATCAGCGTAAAGGCACGAGTTCCAGACTTCCATCCACTCTTCGTTTTCATGGCTTCCTCCCGAATGGGGGTTCCCGAACACCAAGGCAAAGTTCCACACTTTCAGACGGACTGCTCCGCGAGGCTTGCGTACCAAGCAGAGCAACAAAATCGCTTTTGAGTGCGCACTGAGTGAACGCACGTCACGAACAATCGACACCAATCTCGTCACCAAGCGGACGCGCTTGGTCTACGGCACCGGTCGCGGCAAGACAGCCGCGTGGTTGAGCCCGATGCGCTGGACAACCCAACACCTGTAAGTCTACTGACATCATCGGCCCTTGCGAGAAAAATGTTGCGAATCGGCGAATAAACCTCAGATGGAGGGGTCAAAACTGGCGGATGTGGGCGATTGTTTGGATTGTGTAAGGACATGTGCGTGTGGGAAACTGGGGGAGAAGTGCCGGCGGTTGCGGCAGAGGTTGTGGCAAGGGGATCGGCGGAGGCGGGCACGATAAGGCGTTGCTGCGCACCTTGCGAATCGAGGCCGCAGTGAGCGGTGACTGACTCATCCCGTCCAGGCTCATCGGATTCTGTGGCCTTCGGACCGGCGTCTGACTGCGTGAGGCTGAAATGGGGGAGTTTGGACCAAACTGCGCTGAGGCGATTGAGCTTCATCTGATACGAGTTTGTTTCGAATCGGCCGAATGGTGAGACGGGGTGGCCCGAATGCGGCTGGGCCGAGCAGATCATCGCAGAGCCAGCAATTCTTAGCCTGAACCCACACTTGGTGTTCACGGGTACAAATCACGCTTGCAGATCATGGTGGTGTTTCAGGATCCTGCGTGCTTTGAAGCCGATTTGATCGAGAGCCGCCGGCCGAGAGTCGAGAAATTTGAGATCAAAAACAACAACACCCACTGGTGAGAGTGGGTGCTGCGCCATCGATTGATGGGAAGATAAGAAAGACAGTTGGGTGATTCGTTCGATCGCGTTTGCACGCGTTCTGCCCGTCGCCGAGTGATCGGGGATGACGGACGAGAGTAGGCTGACGGTTCTCGGTGCGGATCGCTCCGCGGCCAAGCTCGATAATGAGCGAGGCATCCGAGTCCAAGGAAATCCCTTAGAAAGGAGGTGATCCAGCCGCAGGTTCTCCTACGGCTACCTTGTTACGACTTAGTCCCAGTCACCGATCTTGCCGTAGGCACCACTGAGATGTGGCGACTTCGGGCACTACCGGCTCCCATGACTTGACGGGCGGTGTGTACAAGGCTCAGGAACGTATTCACCGGAGCGTAGCTGATCTCCGATTACTAGCGATTCCGACTTCATGCAGGCGGGTTGCAGCCTGCAATCCGAACTGGGGTACGTTTTTTGCGATTTGCTCCGCCTTGCGGCCTTGCTTCGCATTGTGCGCACCATTGTAGCACGTTTGCAACCCTGGATGTAAGGGCCATGAGGACTTGACGTCATCCCCACCTTCCTCCGCCTTACAGCGGCAGTCTCGCTAGAGTCCTCGGCATTACCCGTTAGCAACTAGCGACAGGGGTTGCGCTCGTTAGAGGACTTAACCCGACACTTCACAGCACGAGCTGACGACAGCCATGCAGCACCTGTGCACGTTCCACCCTTGCGGGTGTCACTCCTGTTTCCAGGAACTAATCCGTGCATGTCAAACCCAGGTAAGGTTCTTCGCGTTGCTTCGAATTAAGCAACATGCTCCACCGCTTGTGTGAGCCCCCGTCAATTTCTTTGAGTTTTAGCCTTGCGACCGTACTTCCCAGGCGGCGCACTTATCAATTTCTCTACGACCACTACCGGGTCAGACCGGCACCGGTCTAGTGCGCATTGTTTAGGGCGTGGACTACCAGGGTATCTAATCCTGTTTGCTCCCCACGCTTTCGTGCCTCAGCGTCAGATGACCCCCAGCCGGCTGTCTTCACCTTTGGCGTTCCGATAGATCTCTACGCATTCCACCGCTCCACCTATCGTTCCGCCGGCCTCTAGGTCCCTCAAGACCCGCAGTATGCCCTGCAATTCCCCGGTTGAGCCGAGGGCTTTCACAAGACACTTACGGGTCCGCCTACGCACCCTTTAAGCCCAGTAATTCCGATTAACGCTTGGGGCCTCTGTATTACCGCGACTGCTGGCACAGAGTTAGTCGCCCCTTCCTTTGGAGATGTTCAGTATTACTATCTCCTGACAGCGGTTTACACGTCGTAGACGCTTCATCCCGCACGCGGCATTGCTCCGTCACACTTTCGTGCATTGCGGAATATTCGTTACTGCAGCCTCCCGTAGGAGTCCGGGCAGTGTCTCAGTCCCGATGTGGCCGGCCGCGCTCTCACGCCGGCTACCCGTCTTTGGCTTGGTGGGCCTTTACCCCACCAACTACCTGATAGGAGTATCGCCGCTCCCAAGGCGCCGTAGCTTTGCTCCTTGGAGATCATGAAGTATTACGCACAGTTTCCCATGCCTATCCCTCACCTCGGGGCACGTTCGATACCATTACTCACCCTTCCGCCACTGATCTTGCGATCCGTTCGACTTGCATGTTTTAGCCATGCCGCCAGCGTTCAATCTGAGCCAGAATCAAACTCTTCAGTTGAAGATCGTTGCTCCGAACGGCCTTTGACAGCCGATCGGCGTGCTTCGTTCCGAGTTGACCTGCTAAACCCCGCGAGGTTCCTCGCGGGTGGTCTCACGAACTCTTACCGGGGGCGGTAAGAATCCGTGTCTGTCCGGGGGCTTACCCGGACAGAAAAAGCTATTCTCGTTCACTTTCTTCGCGTCCGCAGCGGGATGCCACGGACGCTCAGGGTGTTGTGGTTGCGAGAACAACGAATCGGAGGCTGTGAAACTCCGATCAGCGTTTGGATATCGAACCGGACTGGCCTTGCTGAAGGCCCGGCAACCGCCGTGTCCGGCTCGCCCATTCTCGCGAACCACCCAACTGTCTTCACTTTTCAGAGAGGGTGCATCACGCGCCACCATCGGGAGGCGTGGATGCCGACGCTGCGGATTCCGCAGAGGCGAGAGAGATATTAGCCCATGCCCCTTGGGGGTCAAGGCAACCGGACCTTTACACACGTTTTTGCTTCCCGAACGCCGAAAAGCCCTGTCTGTTGGTGAATCATTCGTGAACAACCTGTGGATAGCCAGCCCAAACTCGTCCTGCGCTCCCGAAAGTATCCAGATCAGGCCGTGCTGTCGCTGCTTCAACGCCCCTGTCGTTCGAGACCATCGGGATCACCCACTTGGCCCGCGACGGCCAGAACCGTGGCGGTCAGATGCACGTCGTTGCCCTTCAAGCCCTGGTTTTCCAACCACTTGCGCAGGGAGTGTGCCGCCGCTCGCATGGTTGAGCCTGTTGTCAGTACGTCATCAACAATCACCCAGTATCGCGGCAAAGACCCTGAGACTCGACAGCGTTGGCGAAAGTGGATGCTCCTGGCTGCGTTGCGTGCTCGATCGCTGGCTCGGACTTCGACTTGCGACGGTCTGGATTCTCGCCAGAGCGGTCGGATGAGTCTCCAGGGCACGGCGTGGGCCAGCGGCTGCCCGCGAGAAAGGCCGCGAGCGATGGTGAGTGCGTGATCGATTCCACGAGAAAGGCATCGGAGCGGCGTGTCAGGAATGGGCACAACTCCTACACCATCGCGAAGCATTGCCGCGTTGAACTGTCCGCCATCAAGATCGGTTGAAACCGCTTCTCGAATCGCTTCGGCGAGCATCGAGCCAGCATCGTGGCCGAGCCTGCGCCAGGCGGTGAACTTGATGTCGTGGATGATGCCCCGCCACGGGTGTTCGTAGTTGCCCAATCGAACAAGCCGATTCCAAGGCGGGCGCGTCCACGCCTCGCACGCCAGGCACGACTGGGCGAGCGACTCGAACTCGCCGCAGGTTGCGCCGCATCGGCGGCAGTAGGCGTTCGCTGAGGGGGCGGTCCATTGAGATTCTTGGAGGCGGCGGGCCAGCGGCGGCACACGCAGATCGAGCCAATGCTCTTCGATCTGTTGCCAACAAGTGAGTGGTTTGGTGGAAGCGTGAAACGAGCATGAGCCGGGCGACTCTGGGCGATCTTCGGTGTGGCGTTTGTGCGCCTCTGCCGGGGTGTGTGTTGTGCCAGACTCGTCGTCGGCTCGACGTGGCGGCCAGACGAACGGGCGATGCGGGACTGTGGCGTTTGGTTGGTCGGCTGCGGGTATGTCGGTGGTGTGCGCGTCCACGTGCACAGACTACCAAACTGGGCGCGGGGATCCAACAACTTCCGATTGAAAGTGTGCGTCGACAGGCGCGGTCGGTAACGATCACTCGTTCAGCCAGTAGTGGTCATTCGGCCCATCCACTTGGCCCAGATCGAGAGCACCAGCAGCAGGTAGAGCCTTTGCGAGTGGTCACGTTTGACCAGCCCGCTCGGCCCGGTGCCCAGGTGCTCGTCGAGCATCTGCCGCACGTAGTTCAGGTTGAGCTCCATACCCAGCGACAGCGGACCGAACGGCTCAGTGGAGTTCAGGTGGTCCAGCAGCATTGTGCGCAGGCCGCCGTAGTCGGATCGGAACCACTCCCCGATGGGGATCGCGAAGCCCATCTTGGGCCGATCGACGATCTCAGCGGGGAGATGCTTGCGGGCGACCTGTCGCAACAAGCCCTTTCGCTGGCCGCGGGGCATGAGAGAGGAGAGGGGGGCAGCAAGGCAGCGGTCGACCAGTGTGCTGGCCAAGTATGGCGATCGAAGTTCGAGTGCGCACGCCATCGACGCGGTGTCGGCTTTGCGCAGTAGGTCCTGCGGCAGATACGCATTGAAGTCGGCGCGGAGCGGATCGGCCGCGCTCGCTTTCGCGACGTTTCTGCCTGCGGTGCTTGCGCCTGCTTCGCCTATAGCCCCGCCCGCTGACCAAAACGAGCTCGCACCGATCGTTTCCAAACCTGCGGCATTCCGCGGTTGCATCTCGCCGTTGAACAGCCGCTGCAGTTCGTTGCTCGGAAAGATCGACAGCAAATCGGCGTAGCCGTCAGCGCGGGCCGCGGCCGCAAGGCGAGCAACTCTGGACCGAAGGCTGCGCGGGTGTGATGAACCTGCTGAGCTAGCGGAGGCGGGAAGTCGAGCGAGCACCGTGCCGAAGCGGTGCAAGAGAAAGGCTGCGCGGTAGCGCTCGTAGCCGCCGAAGAGTTCGTCCGCCCCGTCGCCGCCGATGGCGACCGTTACGTGCGATCGCGCGGCCCTGCTGACCCAGTAGGTTGGCAACAGTGAACTGTCGCCAAAGGGCAGGCCCAACTGCTCAATGAGCGAGATCAGATCGTCTGTTGGCCTTTGGTCGCAGGTCAGCGTTTGGTGCTTGCTGCCGATGATTGAAGCAACTCGCTCGGCGTGTGCGGATTCATCGTATCGAGCGTCCGGCATTCGCACGGAAAAAGTGCGGAGATTGTCAACTTCCGCCGCGGCCATCGCGGCCAACAGAGAGGAATCCACGCCCCCCGAGAGAAAGCAGCCCCAGTCAACGTCGGCGTCGAGCCGCGAGAGCACGCTGGATCGGACGAGGTCTTCGGCCTCTCGCGGGCCGAGCGGTGCGCCACCGCGCTGCTGCGGCGGTTGATTGTGAGAAGAGCGGGCGTGGATACCAAACTTTGTGCGCGAACTCAAACTCGCACTCGGGCACTTCTGTGTCGATGATCCGTCACCGGTCAAGTCACAGGTCTCGCCCGGCGAAACTTCGTACAAACCTGGCACGGGTGGACGCGAACCAAAGCCGAAGCGCAGCCACGGGCCGACAAGCCCACCGGTGGTCATAGGTCCATCGGCTTCAAGGGTCTCACGCCACGCCCCGGACTGCCGCATGGCCCCAGTTGCGAGCAGTACTGCGGGCACCGAACTTCCAAAGACCGCGGTGGCACGATCCGATGAAATCGCGAGGTAGAGCGGCTTCTCGCCACAACGATCACGAAGAAGCGTCAAGGAGCCTTTCGCACTGTCCCAGATTGCTAGTGCGTACATGCCGTCAAGGTGCTTGGCCAGACTAGCACCCCACTGTCTCCAGCCGTGTACCAGCACCTCGGTGTCAGAGTGGTCTGTCGAGAACTCGTGACCAGCCGACTGCAACTCGGCCCGCAGTTCGCGGTGGTTGTAGAGGCAGCCGTTGAAGACGACACAGACGCGGCCCGATGCGACATGGAGCGAGTTTGGCGCGTGCGGCGCGGGGGTGCTGTCGTGCGGCCCGGCAAGTTCGCTCGCTGCGCTTTGTTGGTAAAGCCCCAGCCCCTCGGCGAGCGCGAGCCGCTTAAGCCCGGTGACCACGCCCCGTCCTGGTCTGAGCCCGAGCATGGGCTGTCCGCCGCCGTCGTGGTCGAGGATGCTGAGCCGGCGATGGACGAAGGCCACGTCGACAACGCTTCCGTCGGGCCGGAACGCCTGATCTCGGAACCGGCCCCGACCATCTGGTCCGCGCTGCTTGATGGACTTATCGATGAGATCGAGCCACGATTCCGGGATCGCTCGCACGGGAGGTGTGGCCACGGCCTCTGCCCGTTGCTGGGGAGACCAGACTCTCAGAATGCCACCGATACCGCACATGGTTCGACAGCGTACCGGCCAATCTGACCCGAGGCTGAGAGATCGAGCGAGTGAGTCAGCGTGATGGCGATTCCGCCTCGTGCTTCTGCGCTGCTCGATCCCGTCTGCAACTGCATCCGCACGCGGTCCAAGTCGAACGCATGGGGCGCCGGAGGTCATCTCCGCTCAGCCGATCCCTTATCCTTCACACCCACCGTGAGTGAACGTCACACCATCCCCAGCACGCAGCAGGCCTACGCAGGTCTACCACGGCTGAGCGCACTTGCGCTCTATCAGCGCCGCGAGGGCGTCTTTCTCGTTCTCGCCGGTTTCTTTCTTGGCACGCTGGCGATGCTGAACATTCTGGGCATCTCCCGCTTCATCAAACTCTTCGAGGTCGACTTTGACGGCGACCCCGCCACGAAAGCAACGGTGTTTGCTGTGGCGGTTGGGGTGCTGCCCTACCCCATTACTTTTTTGTGTACCGACTTCATCAGCGAGTTGTACGGCAGGCAGCGGGCCAACTTTGTGGTGTGGGTGGGTTTGTTGCTCAACGTGTGGATCGTGTTCATTCTCTGGCTCGGCGGGGCACTTCCCGGCTTTGAGCCCGCGGACGCACCCCGCACTGGAGTGTTCTTTGATGTCCAGCGGCTGGCGTTCGGGGCGGTCATGGCGTCGATGATCGCGTATCTCGCGGCGCAGTTTATCGACGTTCACGTCTTTCACTTCTGGAAGCGGCTGACCAATGGCCGGCATCTCTGGCTTCGCAACAACGGCTCAACGCTCGTGAGCCAACTCGTGGACACCTCGGCGGTGATCTGCATCACACACTTCTATGCGCACGCGCTGCCGGTCGATGAGCAAAGCCCGATCTGGCCGCAGTTGCTGGTGTTTATCACGACGGGCTATCTCTTCAAGGCGGCGTTTGCGCTCGCTGATACGGTGCCGTTCTACTTCGGTACGTTCTGGCTGGCGAGATATCTGCGACTGCCGCGGCCCGACAGTGCCGAAAGCGTGAGCGCAACGGGCGGGAATGCTGTCAGAGTTGGAGATTGAGTCCTGATGCGATGGTGGCGGGCCACTTGGCACGTCCAAACGCCAGCGACGAGGAAAAAGGGGAACGACTCTTGGTCGTTCCCCTTGAAGATGTAAGCAAAGACGCGATTGGTTTCGCCGCGGAACCCCCTTACGGGCAAGGCTGGCCAAGATTCGCCGACCAGTCAGCGTTGAAGGCCAGCAGGTCCAGCAGATCAACCGACCCGTTCGCGTCGTAATCACCCAGCGTGCCCATCGGCACACTGGTACCCAGATTGCCCGACCAATCAGCGTTGAAGGCGAGCAGATCGAGCAGGTCGACCGCGCCGCTGCCGTTGTAGTCGCCGGGGCAGGCACCGGAGTTCGGTGTGATCCGAATCAGTGCATACGAAACACCCGTTGGCGAGATGTCACTGCCGCCGTTGGCATCAGAACGGAGGCTTGAGATGACATACACCGTCCGGTCGGGTGCAATCCCCACGAGGTTGGTGCCGCTGCCCGCGAATGCGCCGGAGGTGAGATTGCCGCGACCGATGTAAGCGGTGTCGAGCGGCGGAAGGCCGTCGAGATCCAACTGCACCGCGTCGCCTTCACGCAGCACCACCTCGCCGTTGACCACAACGACGTCGTCGAACGCCGTGTTTGCGTTGTTGCTCTTGCCGACGATCACCCAATCGCCGTTAGCGTTGCCCGCAAGCGTGGTCATGGACGCTCCCCACGTGTCACCGCCGCCGATCGCGTCGCCGGTCTTGGCCAGCACCTGGGCGTTGCGAAGGGCAAAGGCCCCCGCCGCGTCTGTTCCGCGAACGAACCAGTCGTTGTTGGGGGCGACTGCGGCCTGATTGATGGCGGTGGGCGTGATGCCCGATCCCCCGGGCGTCAGCTCACCTTCCTGCACGCGGACCACGTTATCGACAAGAACGCACACGGGATCCGTCGGTGAGAAGTTTCGACCGTCGAAGTTGGTGTCGACGTTGCCTCTGACGACCACCCGTGTTCCGTCCGGTGAGACGTTCAGCACCGAAAACGTGCCGGCAGATCCGTAGTTGCTCATTTTGAAGAGATCGACGCCGTTGATGCCGGTAACGTCGTCCACCTGTACTTGAAGGAACTTGGCGTCGTTCTGCACGATCACCGGCCTCAGCGTTGACGAAAGATTGCCAACGGTGTTGTCGTGGAGATAAAAATCGCCTGAGTTGGTAAGGCAGATACTGCCGGCGGAGTTACCGACAGTTTCATCGCCCGCCGCACCGGTGTCCAGAATGCCGGTGTACAGATCGCCCTGCTGCAGCGCCAGCGAACCGATGCCAGCGCTAGTGAACTTCAGGACCTTCTGGGCGTTGGCAGTCGCTCCGCCGCGTGAGCGGATCGGGAAGGCCCACTCGTTGTTCTGGTTGAAGGGCCGATTGCTCGTGCTGCTGTGGAACTCCAGGATCTCGGCATCGATCGCGCCCGGGAAGGGACGACCCTCCTGAAGGTTCATGATGGCAGAAGTTCCCGATCCCAAGATCAGGTAGTTGGCGAGGTCGCTCCCGGCGTCGGTGGAGCCCCGCAGCAGCCAACGGCTTCCGTCGGGGCTGAGAAAGAACTCCAGCATCGAGTTGAACCGAGAGGCGAGCGGGTCGCCGTTTAGGTCGACGGCGCTGGGCACCAACGCTGTGGCACCGGCGGATGCCCGGCTGTAAATGACCTCGACGTCCGCGCGGCTCGACGAGGTTCCCGAAGCGAGCGCGATCGCTCCCAGTGTGCAAAGTGTCCAACGCTTCATGCTCGAATGCTCCTGTTTGGTGACGTGTCTGGATTCGTTGACTTTCCCTGGCTCGCACCGAGTGAGAGGGCCAGCCCAGACGTTGCCGCTGACTCGGCCGAAGTCCCGGGCAGAGCACGAACTGCCCGCTTGAAGTTCCACGCGTGATTACGTAGAAACACCCATAGCGGTCGCCGCGCGCAGACCCGTGGAAAGGGCTATGGACAGACTACCCGATGGTTGCGGATTGTCCAAGCAGATTCGGCGGAATGGGCGAACATTCAGGACAAGAAGTCTGTTTACTGACGACGATTCATCGTTGCGGGGACGTTTCGGGTGCAAGGTCGTTGGCTACGCCGCGGCCTTGCTCTGCTCGCGCCCGTTTTCTCGTCGTCGCGTGGCGATCCGATCGGCCCGAACCATCCAGATGGTGTGCAAAGTTCGGGTGATGAGTGCCGCCGACCCGTATCCGACGAACACGCTCCATGCTGGCGGCATGTGCGAGAGCAGCGCAAACTTCTGCCCGCCCAGAGCTACCAGATAGAACAGCGGCGACAGCGTGAGTCGTTGAGCCTGAATAATCGTCGCGTCGCGAAAGAAACTCGGCTTGGGCGTTTCTTCCAAGATGTGCCGGGTGGTCTTGCTCACCGGCCCGTGCAGCCGCCGGGGCCAGTGGTTTGCCACCCAGTGCAGGCCGTAATACAGGGAAACGTCGAAGAGCAGATCGCACGCGAAAGTGAAGCCAACGATGAACCACGTATGGACGTCGTGCAGACCAAAGACGCTGGCGTAATCGACCACCAGCGCGGTCAGGCCCATCGCCAGCAAGTTCGCCAACAGGATGTTGACGTTGATGTTGACGATGCGCCGTGCGTATAGCCTTTGCAGTGCAAGAAGCATCCAGCGGGCATGGTAGCCGCGGGCCGCGTCGGCTCCGCTTCAACTCGGCCAGCCCAAAGGCCCGAGTTCTCAGCCCGCGAGCACCGGCGACCGACCGACGCTGTAGTAGTTGAATCGCAGTGAGGCCATCTGTGCCAGCCGGTAGAGATTGCGTCCGTCAAAGATGGTCGGCGTTCTGAGTGTCCGCCGGATGCGATCAAAGTCGGGGCTTTTGTACTCGTCCCAGTCGGTACACACCACGAGCGCATCGGACCCCTCGATCGCGCTGTACATATCCGCGCACACCGTGACGGCTCCTCCCAGATCGGCCAGTTCTCGCTTGGCGTTGTCGTTGGCGACCGGGTCGTGGAGGCGCACCTTCGCGCCAGCCTCTACCGCCCGCCGGACCAGCGTGAGCGCGGGCGCTTCTCGAATGTCGTCGGTTCGCGGCTTGAAGGCGATTCCCCAAACCGCCAGCGTTCGACCCTTCAGTCCCGCCGAGTCGCCGGCACTCCCGTCGCCGGTGTGAGCGTGCTCGAAGTGGCCGGCGATCTTCTCAAAGAACCGGTCTCGCTGGCGCTGGTTCACCTCATGGACCGCGGCGTTGAGCGTTGAAGGCCGGCCAACCGCCTCGCCCATCGCCACCACCGCCAGCGTGTCCTTGGGGAAACACGAGCCGCCGTAGCCCAATCCGGGATACAGAAACTGATTGCCGATCCGGCGGTCAGCGCACATGCCCTCGCGAACGCGGCTGATGTTGGCCCCGTAGGCCTCGCAAAGGTTGGCGATCTCATTGATGAAGCTGATTTTGCACGCCAGCATCGCGTTGCTGGCGTACTTCACCATCTCGGCGCTCAGCACGTCCATGACATGGATCGGGTGCCCGTTGCGCACGAATGGGTCGTAAAGGTCTCGCATCCGCTCGCCGACGGATTCCTTCTCCACGCCCACGACGACGCGGTCGGGCTTGTTGAAGTCGTCGATCGCGGCGCCTTCCTTGAGGAACTCGGGATTGTCCGCGATCTCAAACGGAACCTCGCCGCCCGTTCGCTCGCGTATTCGGTCGCGAACCTTGAAGGTTGTGCCCACGGGCACTGTGCTCTTGACGACGACGACTTTGGGGCGTTGCGACGCCGCCGAGCCGAGCGCCTTGAGCACATCGCCCACGTCGTCGGCGGCGCCCAGCACATACTTCAGATCGGCGTGCCCTCGCTCGTCGCTGGGGGTGCCCACACAGATGAAAATCATGTCCGAATCGCGGTGCGCTTCGTGCGCATCGGTCGTGAAACTCAGCCGTCCCGACGCGATGTTCCGTTCCATTAACTCTGTCAGGCCCGGCTCATAGATGGGGCACTCGCCGCGTTTGAGCCGTTCGATCTTGCCCTTGTCCGTGTCCAGGCAGATGACCTGATTGCCGGTGTTGGCCAAGCACACGCCGGTCACCAAGCCCACATACCCCGTTCCAACCATCGATAGATTCATCGCGTCTCCTCCATGCGCCGCACGCGTTCGCCGCACGGCGGGACGCCCGTCCGCTCGACCCGACTAGATTATCCCGCGTGCATGTTCGTTTCTTGACCAAAGTCTCGCTGGAGAATGTTCACCAGACACTTACACTCCGCGTCTGATCGGGCGCCCGGCGCGGGTTGCCGAGTTTCTGTGTCTCCTGTTTCCGACTGGACCGAATCGATCCGCACCTATGGCCAAGCGATCCATCGAAAAATCTGCTTCCTCACCCAAAGCCCCAACGGCCGCCGCTCGCAAGCCCGCTCGGCTCGCGGCGAGCGCCGACCGGCACGACCTTTACCAGCGCGCGGTGCAGTGCGTTGAAGCCGAGATCGACTTCGTCGATGCCGAGTTCAAACGCTTGCGGAAGCGGAGCGCGGCGCGATTGCGGGAAGACTTCTGCGGCACCGCCAACACCAGTTGCGAGTGGGCCCGCCGCAGACCATCAAACTTCGCGATGGGCGTGGACCTTGACCCTGATCCGCTCGCGTGGGGCACCGCAAACAATCTCAACGAACTGACTCCATCTCAGCAACAGCGTGTGCGGCTGGAACGAGGCAACGTGCTTGACCCGCTCCCCAAGGGCGTCGAACGCTTTGACGTGGTGCTGGCGATGAACTTCTCGTACTGGTGTCTGAAGGACCGCCAGACCCTGCTTCGTTACTTTCAGTCCGTGCGAAAGGCGCTCGTCGGCGACGGCGTGTTCGTGCTCGATTTCTACGGCGGGCCGGACGCCATCCGCGAACTGAAGGAGCCGCGGCCGATCGGGCGAAAGAACGCGAAGAACGCGTTCACGTATGTCTGGGACCAGGCCGAGTATGACCCCATCTCCGGCCTATGCACCTGCTACATCCACTTTCGTTTTCCGGATGGATCAAAGATCCAGCGGGCGTTTTCGTATGACTGGCGAGTGTGGACACTCCCCGAGATTCGCGAACTTCTTGCCGAAGCGGGCTTTGCTCGCTCGACCGTCTACTGGGAGGGCGATGACGGGAAGGGCGGCGGCGACGGCGTGTTCAAGCCAGCCGAGCGCGGCGAGGCCTGCGCGAGCTACATCTGCTACATCTCGGCGGAGCGTTAGACCGGCGGGCGCCTTTGTCCGGCACTTTCGAGCCATCGTTTGTGCCCGCTCGTCAGGTTTGCTGTTTCACCCGAGACTTTGTCCCGCCGCGCATACCGTTCGTCGATGCAATTGCCGCCATCCTCCACGCCCGGCTTGCCCGTGACTGAGCCCGATCGGGCTGAAGATGCACCGCCGGAACTTGCAGCGGTGATGGGGCTGATCGACACCGCTCTGGCAGGCATCGAGCGCATCTTTGATGAAGCGCTCCGGTCGGATTTGCCGCCCGTGCAGGGTCTGGTTCGTCACGTTGAGAGTTATCGCGGCAAGATGCTTCGACCACAGTTGGTCATCGCGTGCGGGTTCGCCGCTGCGGATTCGGCCACGACTTTCGAGCCGCAACGCGAACATCTGGTCATCGGCGCCGTCTGCGAGATGATCCACATGGCCACGCTTGTCCATGACGACGTGCTCGACGAGGCGGACGTGAGGCGACGCGGATCGACCGTCAACCGCCTGCGCGGCAACGAGGCCGCGGTCATTCTGGGCGACTATCTCTTCTCGTCCGCGTATCGCCTCTGCTCTTCGCTGCCGGGGTCAGCGGGCCAGCACGCCGCTTTACTCATCGGGCAGACCGGCATGACGCTCTGCTCGGGTGAGTTGCTCCAACTCCACCATCGCGGCGATTTCTCGCTCGATCAGGCGACCTACGAGCGCATCGTCGAGAACAAGACGGCATCACTGATCGGCACGGCGTGCCGGCTTGGGGCGCTGGCTTCGGGCGCTGCGGCCAGTGTTGGCGAGTGTTTCAACACCTTTGGCATCGCGTTGGGCAAGGCGTTTCAGATTCAGGACGACCTGCTGGACCTCACGGGCAATCAGAGCCTTGTGGGCAAGCCGCTGCACCGCGACGCCGAACTGGGCAAACTCACGCTGCCGCTCATTCACCACCTTGCGAGCGCCGCGCCCGTCGCTCGCGGCAGCACGCTGATGCTGTTGAGAGAGACGAGCCGTACCGGGCGAGGGCAGGCCGATCAGTTGCTCGACGCGCTCGGTTCAACCGGCTCGATCGATTACGCACGCCAGCACGCAGAGGCGCTGGTCGAGACCGCCCGAGCGGCGCTAGGAGGCGTGCCCGACTCCGCCGGTAAACGCGTCTTGATGCACATGTCGCAGCGGGTGGTCACGCGATCGTTCTAAGCCCCTTGCCGTCGCACAAACTGGCAGATAGACAAGCCCAGGGTTCCTGCTATCCATGCACACATCCACGTCGGTACCACATCTCAACATCGCCGTGGCGGGTGCCACCGGAGCAGTCGGCGTCGAGATGCTGCAGATCCTTGAACAGCGCCAGTTTCCGCTGGCCAGCCTTCGGGTGCTGGCGTCGGCGAGGTCGGCGGGTGCCACACTGCACTTTCGTGGCCAGCCGCTGACAGTGCGAGAGCTTTCGATCGAATCGCTGGCGGGTGTCGATCTGGCGCTCTTCAGCGCGGGTTCGAGCATCACAAGGTCCATCTGTCCCAAACTCAGAGCCGCGGGCTGGGATGGATGCGTCATCGACAACTCCTCGGCCTTTCGTATGAACCCGGAAGTGCCGCTGGTCATTCCGGAGGTGAACCCCGAGGCCGTCCGACACCCGGCAGATGCCAACGCACGCGGTTGGCCGCGGATCATCGCCAATCCCAACTGCTCAACCATCATTTTGTTGGTTGCGCTTTCGCCGCTGCGCCGAGCGTTCGGGGTTGCTGAGGCCATCGTCAGCACCTACCAAGCAGCCTCTGGAGCGGGGGCGAAGGGTCTGGCCGAACTCGAGTCGCAGTCACGCGATGACCTCGCGGGCAGGCCCGTTCGACCCGGTGTTGAGTCTGGCGGCGTTTTCCACGAACCGTACGCGTTCAATCTCTTCAGCCACAATGCCGACATCGACCCGGCGACTGGGCTTAACAGCGAAGAAGTGAAGATGATTCACGAGACGCGCAGAATCTGGAACGACAAGCGCGTGAGCATCTCGCCTACGTGCATCCGAGTTCCCGTCCGGCGTGCTCACGCCGAGAGCGTGCATTTGACGCTTGAGCGCCCAGCCACTCTCGCGCAGGTTCGCGGGGCGCTGGGAAGTGCTCCCGGTCTGCGGCTGGTTGATGATCGAGCGAGCAATGACTTTCCGACGCCGCTCAAGGCGTCGGGAATCGACGACGTGCTCGTTGGTCGCGTTCGGGTTAGTCCTGCCGCGGGCTTGGTGGATGTCAACGCTGCCGCTACACGCTTCGAGTTGTTCATCTGCGGCGATCAACTCCGCAAGGGCGCAGCGCTGAACGCGGTCCAGATAGCCGAACTGCTCGTGAATCAGCCCGCTGAAGCAAAGCAATGACCAGCGACGTGCTTTGCCCTCAAGTTTCAGGCCGGCGCAACCAGATCATCACTGATCTTCGACACGCCGTGGAACATCACGCCCGCCGCAGCGACCATCGAATCAATCTGCTCGGTGCTGAACTCAAACCCGCTCATCGCGGCCTTGAACTCGGCCCACACAGCCCGCTGCCGCTCGCCGTACGGGTCGAGATAGCGGTCGCCCTGTCCGGGCGAAAGCCCAAGCCCCTTTCGAACGCCCATCGCAACGTAGCGATTGCCGTTCATGCTGCCCTCGAGTACGTAGTGAACGCCGACTAGGTCCAGCGGCTGATCGCGATCAAACGCCGCGATCTGCTCGCACAGCCAAGTGCTGCCGGGCATCGCCCGCTCGCCCAACAAGGACTGGTTAAAGAAGGCAAGGTCCGCCGCGATGCTTTGGGAGTGTGGATGGCCCGCCGCAGCGAGCGCCAACGCCGGCGAGTCGCCCTTGCGACGATTGATCGCCCCCTCGAGCGACTTATGTACGATCAGCATCTGACCCAGCCACGCCGCAAACCGATCGCGCGTGAGGCCGCCTGAAAGCAGGCTGCGTTGGAAGGCGTGCTCTTCAGCACGCTTGTGCAGGTCGGCTGTCTCTGCTCGCAATCGCTCCATGACGCCTGTGGGATTGGAAACCGTTGTTGACAAAGTCGCCTCCGCGATTGCTTCAATCCCCACCCGAACCCCACCACACCAAAATCGCTGGCACGATCAGCCAGAGCAGCCCCTTGATCAAGAAGAACAGGAAGCCGGCCCAGCCAAGCCGCTTCAGCCAGGTTCTAGACGACTTCTGAGCATCGTCAGACTGTGCGTGCTGTACGGCCATCACTCGGTCCGCTCGATCGAGTTGGGTCATCGTTCCAACCTCCTCGCTCAGGTACCCAGGTCGTTCTGCCACGCACTGAGGAACTCAAGCAGGTCCAGCAGATCGATCCTGCCGTCACCACGATAGTCCGCGATGCCCGAGCCCGCCCCACCCACGGTTGGGGTCCAAGCGCCGATGAACGCCAGCAGGTCGAGTAGATCGACCGCGTTGTCGCAGTTCAGGTCTGAAGGCCGGCCGACGCACACACGCAGGCTCAGCGACGCCGGCACCGCGCCGAGCAGCGTGTCGCCCTCTCGACACCAGAACGCCGGAGTGATCGACGACTGTTGTCCGACAGTAGAGAGCGAAGAGATCGAAACGTTCAATCGGCCCGCGTTCAGACCCTCGCGGAAGTATCGCTGCGCATCGGCGTTGTTCTCAAAGTTCACGCTGAAGGTCATCTGCGTGCCAGCCGGAACCAGCGAGCCGGGTGTCAGTGTCGTCGTTCCGATCGCCAGCGGTCGATTGTCGAATCGCTGATCGACGTTGTTCGAGACCTCTCGCAGCACGCCAGAGCCTTGCGGGTCGTACTGCGCGCTGAAAGCATTCTTCGTCCCCTTGGCGGGCAACGTGCCGGGCGCATTGGGAGAGAACGCCGATGTCTCGGTGTACGTTGCGACGCTTTCGCCCGAGCGATAGCCGAGCAGGTGCATCTCGATCGGACGTCCCCCGTCGGCGTCGGCCACAAACTCAGGGTCGCTGGCGTTGAAGTAACTCTGCACCGGGTCCGGTGTCGGATCGTACTGAAACGTGAAGTCACGGCTGACGACCAGCGTTACGCTGGCTTCGAGCACGCGGTAGTTGCCAGTTCCCAATCCGGGCTGTGCTAGTGAGGTGGTATCAAACCCCACCACCATTTCGCCGTCGCGATTGTCAAAGAGGATCGCCTGCGGGTTCCCAAACGGAGAGAAGGTGGGTGCATCGGGCTCTTGGCCCGCCGCGAATTGCCCAAAGCCCGCGAAGACGTAGTTCCAGCGGTCCAGAGTTGGCGACGAGAATGTCTGTTGGACCTCCCCCGCCGAGGCATTCACGGCTCCAATCATGAGCAACATCGCGGGCGCAAGCACGTCCCGCAGGAGAGGCCCCCAACGGCCCGGAGTCTGACGCTCGCCCGGTTCACAATGGCCGAACATGTACTGAGTCATGATGGACTTTCTGGAACGGCCGGACGACCGGCGATTCGTAAAAAGGGTGCGATGGTCAATTCGACGGTTACTGTTTGCCAAGCAGACTTCTTGCCTGACCACACGAACGCGGTATAGTTGCGACTCAGTCTCAACAAGTCAACGATTCGAGACCCCCATGCCTCGACTTTGCCACCCATACGCGTGTTCACCGGCCAGTCGCAGCGTGCGGTCGACTCGCAAAGGTGTCTTCGAGCTGCCGTGCAGCTCGGTTTCGGCCTTCACGCTCATCGAACTGCTTGTGGTCATCGCTGTCGTTGGCATTCTGGTTGGTCTGCTGCTTCCGGCGCTTGGCAAGGCTCGCAAGGCCGCAGAAATGACGCGTGAACTCGCCGCGGGCCAGTCGCTGGCGAGCGCTTACGCCACATACTCCAACGATCATCGCGATGAGTTGTTGCCCGGATACGTCCCGGCGTTGTGGGTGATCGAAGCGCCGCCCCCTGGCACGCCCACGCTCTCGGTCACCGACGAAGAGGGCAAAATGGTCTTCGGAGTGCCGGCGCAGCGATATCCCTGGCGATTGGCCCCTTACTTCTCGTACGACTTTCGAGGACTCTACAAGGACGAGCGCGTGCTCAATCGCTACAAACAGCGCAGCGATTTTCAGTACGTCGTTTCCATCTCGCCCAGTTTCGGGCTGAACTCGATCTTTGTTGGCGGCGACGCGGGGACCGGCAACTACGGTTTCAATGCGCTCGCTCAGCAGGCGTACGGGCGTGTGTATGTCACGCGTGCGGACCAGCCCGTTCGCCCGAGCGACCTGCTCGTCTTTGCCAGTGCCCGCGGCGTGAACCCCGATGCGGCAGAACTTGTGCCGGGTTACTTCCGAATCACTGCGCCCTATCGAACTGCGCGAGCCTGGGCCAGCGGCTTCGCTTCGGCAGCACCGCCGGGCACGACCGGAAACATCGATTTCCGGCACAACGGCAAGGCCGCTGCCGTGATGTTCGACGGCCACTCTGCGACTTTCAGTTTCGCCAAGTTAGAGGACATGCAGCGCTGGTCAAATCAGGCCACGCGGCCGGATTGGACAATCGGCTCGCCGTGAACTGCCCGGCCTAAGAAACGCACTCGGGCCAGCGGGATCGTCCTTGTCCGTGTGCTCTGACTTGAAGTGCATGAGAAAAGTGCGCCATCGTCGCTCGCAATTGCTCACTTGTTCGAGCCACGAGAAACATCTGGTCCCGTGTCCGGATCGATCCCCAGCCGGGCGCCTCGACCGTCGCTGCTCGGCGATTCTCGCGTTCCCTCGGCGTCCAAACGGCGGAATTCCTTCTTGCGGTGTCGGACGATTTCACCTGTTTCCAGATACACGATGTCCTCGGCGATGTTCACCATGAGGTCGCCGATCCGCTCGAGTTCGCGGCCAACCCGATAGACCAGCAGGCCCACCGACTGTGGTGCCGACATCGACTCCATCAGATCGACCGTCTCATCGAACAACAGTTTGTGAAGGGAGTCAATGGTTCGGTCGTCGATGATGATTCGCTTGGATGCCTCAACGTCTTCATCAACGAGCGCCCGGAGCAGTTGCTGACAGGTGATCGGCACTCGTTGCGCCAGTTCGACCAACGACGTTGGCCAGTCTGGCGGAAGTTCCGGGTCGAGCTTGCGAGTGATCTTGGCGATCGAGCACGCGTGATCCGCCACTCGTTCGATATCGGCGTTGACCTTCAGACAAAACGCCAAACCGCGGAAGTCTCGTGCCACTGGCGCGAGCAGCGCCATCAGCCGGAAAATGTCCTCTTCGATCAGCACCTCTTCACGATCGACTGCATCATCGCGACGAAGAATGTCCTCCGCCGCTGCTACATCGACCACGAACAACGCTCGGATCGACGACTCAACCATACCCACAGCGACGATCGCCTCATCGACGATTCGCTGCTTCAGCGCGCGAAACTCGCGCGCAGTGGCGGTGTCCTTTCCGGGCTTGGAAGGTTCACCGATCGGGCCGGGTTGAGGGACATTGGGCATGGAAGTCTCTTCTCCTTTCGAGATCGCACCGTCGTTACCTATCGACCCGCGTGCGGTTCAGTCTCGAACCTACAACAATATGCGTTCTACCTGCCCATTCCGGCGTGAGGGTGATTGGTCGTCAGAGGGAGCCGTTGGCGATCCTCAGCACGCAAAGTTTGCCTTCGTTCGGGCATATGCTTGCCACGATGAGCCTGAGCGACCGCCTTACTAATGCGCTCCGCCCGCTGGCGGCGAAGGTCATGCGACCGGGAGTCAGGGGCGTACACCAACGACTCGACCGCATCGAGCGGACGCTCGCTCTTGAGGCCGACGACGCTCACAAGTACGCCTCAGAACTCAACTTCTGGAGATGGCTGATCCGGCACGGAGGTTCTGAGAAACAGTATGGGGACAGTTTCGAAGTGGTGTTCGGGCGATGGCAGCGTCAACGCCTCATCAAACTGAGTGAATGGCTCTTTCTGCCAGTGCAGGGCCAGCCGGGCGACATCGACGATTGGTGTGCCGAACGATCTGTCGTGGAGATTGGCGCTGGACCATACCCCAGCATCGCCGCTGCGAGGCGCGGCTGGAAACGCAGCGTCGCGGTGGACCCGATCGCTAAGGGGTATGCCGAAGAGCAACTGCTGCCCACAGCGGCCGATCGTGTGGTCTATTTGCAGGCCCCCGGCGAGCGGATCCCATTGCCCGCGGGCTTTGCTGATCTGGTAATCAACGAGAACTGTCTGGACCATGTGGCCAGCCCCCAGGCCGTGGTGCATGAGATGTTCCGTTTGCTCCGGCCGGGCGGTCTGCTCTGGTTCTTTGTGGATCTCTCGCATCACCGAGACCACATGCACCCGCACCCGATGGACGAGACGAGCATTCGCGGTTTGTTCAAGGCGTTTGCAATGGTCCACGCCGAGGTGAGCACTCACAAGGCACACCCAGAGGCTTATGGCTCGATCCGGGCGCTGTTTCGCAAGCCCGAACCGCGGCAAACTCCGACGCCGAGTTCTGCCTATGCGTCGATGCCATTTGAAGCGTCGGGGTCACTCCGGCCGGCCCCAACCGCCGGGCCGTCGTTGGTTTCGAGAGAAGTGGATGAGTCTGGAGCCGGAATGACTGGAATGCCCGCCGAGAATGGAAATGGGCATGGGGTCCGAACCGCGGTGCCGGAACGGCCACGTCAAGACGCAGAGGTTGGCAGCGCTCCGCACAGTTCGAGCGGAGGCAGGGGTGGGGGCCTTGGTGCGGGTTGAGGACTGAAGGACTGTTTGGAGGTTATTCGCGGCGGTTGTCAAGGTCCGGCGAGCGTTACATGCTTCACGCTTGGCCCTGAAAGTGCCGAAAGATACGGACGCCCCATTATGCGAATCGACTCGACCATTCCGCCGACAACGCCGTTTCATGTGGCACGCGCGTACAACGCCCGCGCAGTCGAGGCGGTCTCGAACCGTTTGTTCACGACGGCCGTGGATCCGGTTGCGCGGATCGGCCAGCAGCAGCAGCCCGCCGTGACGCAGGACGATTCGCAGATTCGGCGGTTGGTTGGTGGGATTGTGCCAGGTGCCGTGAACTTTGACGATGCGACCGGTCAGCCCGCACCCAGCCGGAGCGGCGCACTTGCGTTATACCGCCATCCGACGGATCGCAACGTCGCGGCGACGGGCGTTCACGTTGGACGAGCCCTCGATGTCAGCGCCTGACTGCGAGCCCGGTCATCTTCATTCAGCGAAGTTGCAGCGGCCCGAAGTGCCCGACGGAGCGATCGCTACGCCGTGGGCGAATCTTTGGCCGCTTGATCCGGGCGTTGCCTTTCTCAATCACGGTTCGTTCGGCTCGTGCCCGCGATGGGTGGTGGAGCAGTATCGCGAGATCCAGGACCGTCTTGAGCGAGAGCCTCTGCGATTCATCGTTGAAGACCTTGAGGACTTGCTCGATCACGCGAGGCAGTCGCTGGCAGACTTTGTGAATGCGGACGCACTGGGACTGGCCTTTGTGACGAACGCAACCGAGGGCGTGAACGCTGTGGTGCGTTCGATGGCCCTTCGGGCGGGTGACGAACTGCTGACCAACACGCACGAGTACAACGCGTGCAACAATGCGCTGCGATTTGCTGCCGAACGCGCGCGGGCGAGCGTGGTCACGGTTGAGATTCCGTTTCCGGTTGCGGGCGAGGACGAGGTGGTCGAGCGGATCGTGGGGCAGCTTTCTGATCGAACCCGGCTTGTGCTGCTGTCGCACGTGACAAGCCCGACCGCGCTGGTGTTGCCGGTGCAGCGGATTGTTGACGAGTGCAACCGGCGCGGCATTGAAACGCTGATCGATGGTGCGCACGCGCCGGGAATGGTGCCGATCGACCTGCGAACGCTGAACGCGACGTACTACACCGGCAACTGTCACAAATGGCTCTGCGCGCCAAAGGGCGCGGGCATTTTGTGGGTGCGAGAGGATCGTCGCGCCGACGTACGGCCAACGGTGATCTCCCACGCCGCGAACTCCATTCGAACCGACCGCTCGCGGTTCATTCAGGAGTTTGATTACACCGGCACCCGCGACTTCGCTGCGTGGCTCTGCGTGCCCTTGTGCATCTCATACCTGGGTTCCTTGCACACAAGCGGCTGGCCGGGGCTGATGCGGCGAAACCACGAGTTGGCGCTGCGGGCACGCGATGCGATGTGCAAGGCGTTGGAAATCTCGCCCCCTGCGCCGGATGGGATGCTTGGCTCAATGGCAGCGGTGCCGATTCCGTCTCGTCCGGCACGGCTGCGAGAGCGAGTCAGCAAGTATCACGATGCGTTGCAGGACGATCTGCTGCGGGGTTGGGGTGTGCAAGCGCCAATCTTTGTGCTGGGAGAAAGGCCGGATCAGCGACGGCTGGCCAGGGTTTCGTGCCAGCTGTACAACTCGGCGGAGCAGGTGGAGCGTTACGCCCAGAGCCTTGCCGGGGCGCTGCGGGCCGAGGCGGAGTTGGTTGGCTGATTACGCTGGCCCGGGCTGAATGCCCCGGAGCCTGGCCAATGAACCGCTGAACGCTTGTTGGGTGCAGGATCGAAGGAGCCGCCTGGATTCACACCACCTCAACGATTGTGGTGTAGACTCTGGACATGGGCACACTCACCGCCACGAACAAAGCCCCACCGGGCGATGTCGACAAGCGACCTGCCGCTGCGGCGAGCGTTCTGCCCTCGTGCATCGCACCCATCGCGGAATACTTGCTGTCGCTCTCGGGCCGGGCCAGTCTGAGCACACTCGACGCGCATCTGCGATCTGCGCACGTCTGTCGTGCTGATCTTGAGCCCTTTCTTCGGTTCGGCGTTCGCGGATACGTTCGTAACACGATCGTCGCGAGCGAGCATTTCGAGTTGCTGGCCCTTTGCTGGCGCAGCGGCCACGCCACACCAATCCATGACCATCACGGCTCGTCGTGCGCCTTCAAGGTGGTTCACGGAACGGGCACCGAGATTCGCTTCTCACGTTCCCCCTCTGGCTTGGTGATCCCCGAGCAGAGCACGACGATGCCAGTGGGCTATGTCTGCGCTGCCGAGGACAACGACATTCATCAGGTGGCCAACACGCAGGCCGCTGAGCACGACTTGATCACGCTGCACATCTACTCGCCACCGATCCGACGGATGAAAACGTATGACCCGTGTTCGCCCGCGGTGACGGTACGGAACGCTGATGGGCATATCGACGGCTGCGGCGTGTAGGGCGCCGGGTAGATTGAGCGCAGATGGTGTGCGGTCCTGCGTCGGCTGATCGCGAACAGCGTTCTCAGTTAGGCCCGGAGAACGAGGGTGGCTGCGCTGCCGTCATCATTCGATGGTCGATCGGACCACCTGCAACCACGTGATACTCACGATCAGCCAGAGCGACACGGCCATAGCCATGGCCCGCCAACCAACTTCGCGGAGCGCTCGCGGCGAGAGATTCAGCCCGATCAGAAAGAGCGCAGCGCTCATGCCGGCCTTGGCGATCGCGCGAAGTTCAACCGACGCGTCGGCGATGCCGGGAATCAGCGTGCGTGCGACGCTGGCGAGCACAAAGCCGAGCACGAACCACGGCACGAGCGAAGTGAATCGAAAGGGCGCGCTGGGGCCTTCGCCCGCGCGTTGGTCGTGCCTGCGCCACCACCACCCGGCAAACGCCGCAACGGGGGCGATCCATAACACCCGCGCGAGTTTGATCACGGTGGCATCGGCGGTAGCGACCTCGCCGTACACCTTCGAGGCGCCAACGACCGACGAGACGTCGTGAATGGCGACCGCCGCCCACGCGCCGAACTGGTGCTGCGAGAGGTTGAGCCAGTGACCGATGGGCGGAAAGGTGTAGAGCGCCACGGCGTTAAGCACGAACACCGCCGCGAGTGCCATCGAGAGCGCGTTGTCGCTTGCGCGAATGGCCGAGCCGGTAGCGGCGACGGCCGAGCCGCCGCAGATCGCTGTGCCCGAGCAGAGCAGCGTGGCCAGCTTGCCCTCAACGCCGAGCAGCACCGCCAAGAGC
>JBGSRG010000241.1:0-4572 GCA_041737685.1 Phycisphaerales bacterium
CAGTCCACTCCACCCACACCGCGATCGGCTCCGCCGGGCCGCCCGTTCGCCGCGATGCCATGACCGACAGCCGCAGCGCCACCAGCGAGGCCAGCCCCCCGTCCACCAGCACCAGATCACCGCCAGCGTTTGCCATCCGTCCCAGAGTATCGTCAACCCGCCCGGCACGCACCGACCCCAGGCGTGTTACCATCGCCCAGCCATGTCCTCACTGCTCGCCATCTCCCGTTTCGATCAAGGCGTGGGCCACGTCGCCGTGCTGCGAGGCCCGCTCGACTCGCACACCACGCCACAACTCGACCAGGTCTGCAACGAACTCATCGCCATGCCCTCACCGCCAGCCCTGGTCGTCTTCGACTGCTCCGAGGTGGACATCATGGGCAGCCTCGCGATGGGCTCCTTCATCCGCCTCAAGCGTGAACTGCTCAAGCGTGACTGCACCATGCGATTGGCAACATTGCACCCGAACGTCTTCGCGGCGCTCCGCCATGCGCGTTTGCACTTGTTCTTTGAGATTTACGACACGGTTGAGGCGGCGTTGGGCGAGATTCACGGCTGACGCTCGGCCGCATCTCTTGAGACGACATTCACAAATCTGGGGATAGACACAGGTTCATTGGTGAGCTACTTTGACCTGCAACTCGATCTAATGGTCCGCAACACGTTCACGAGGAGTAGATCAATGTCGTTTCGATCTGTCATCGCAGTTGGAGTTCTCATCACCTCGTCATTGATATCGTTCCCTGCGCACGCTCAGACCGCCGTCTTGCAGTTCGGCAACGATCTGAATGTCCAGCTCGCAAAGAGCACGACAGCAGGCGAGTTTGTCGGGACCGTCTACGTCAAAGGAGCCGATCCAAAGGATTACGGAGATACCTCAGTGACGGTATCTGCCTCACCAAACTTCGAGTACATCGCCGAAACGGCGACCCGGATCAAGATCACCAACACCCAGACGAACTCGATCCATCACATGGACTTCGAGATCAAGGACAACGCGGTCCAGGCAACATTGAAAGATAACTCGGAGAAAGTTGTCGCTTCTGCGCGGCTCTCAACGAGCTATTGGTCCGTTGATCTGGCCGTGACCGGAGTCGATGCGGCCCACGTCTTTCTTGCCAACTTATTCATCGCAGAGCAAGCCGTCGCTGTGACATTCGAAGGTTGTGTCGCGTCGGCGGTGGGAACATGCGGAAGTGGCAAGGTCATGACCGTGACGTACACGTCTGTTCCCAACATGTGTTCGTTCACCTGCAAACCGTGACGCACTGAACAGTGTGTCTTCAATTTTCAGTCTCTCACGGTCTTACCGAGAATCGCCGCCCAAAATGTTCGCGCCCTCTTCCGGATTCCGCGATGTGCGTGCCTGATCGCTGATGTTCTTGGCTTCACTGCCGAAGTCACCCTCTGATTCGGTTCGCTCCTGCTCGTCACTTCTGTCGCTGGTTGAATCGCGAAGCCGGGCCGAACGCTGACCCACCGATTCGCTCGACCCTCCCGAAGCCGGATGCCTCTGGTCGACCATGTGAACGGGAACCCCGTCGGGAAAGACCACTTCGCGGGCCTCATCGGGCAGCGAGATGCCCGCACGCTGATAGGCCCGAACAATCTGCCGCATCACCGAGGACTGCACCTTGAACTTGCTGTGCTCCTGACCGTTGATCCAGAAATAGACCTTCACAGTGATCGTCGCCGACCCCAACTCTTCAACGAGGATCATCGGTTCCGGGTCGTCCAGCACCGCCGAATGCTCACGCAACACGTCGAGCGCAACGGCCTGCGCTTGCGTGATGCTCGAGTCGTACCCCACGCCGATCGCAAACCACAACCGGATCCGCGGATTGGCCGTGTAGTTCTTGATGGTGTTCTTGTAAACCGTTGAGTTGGCGATCTGAATGTGGTTGCCGTCGAAGTCCATCAGCACCGTACCGCGCGTGGTTACACGCTGCACAACGCCCAGATTGCCCTCCACCTCGATCACATCGCCAACACGAAAGGGTCGCTGCACACTCAGCAGCACGCTCGCAAGAAAGTTCTCGGCAATGTCTCGGAACGCAAATCCCAGGATCAGCCCAACGATGCCCGTGCCGCCCGCGAGCGTCACCGCGAACCGAGTCAGCCCCGTGATCCGCAAAAACAGATAACTGCCGAATAGAGCAACGATGATGAAAGCCACGTTCTCAAGCACATTGCGAACCAGATCGCTCTGGATCCGACGAGCAAGCGGTCGGCGCAGCAGTCTGCGGCTAAGCCACGCGCCGCCGATCGCGGCCGCGAGCACCAGCAGACCCAGAACAATCACGGGAATCGCTCGGATCATCTCGCGCCCAAGTTTGCGAGCCTCAGCAAACGCGGGCTCGAGCGTCCACGCCGGGCCATCGCTGAGTTGGATGTTGTTGATAACCGCCACTACACCTTCGGTCTGCCGCGTCAGTTCGCTTGCGAGTTGGCGGTCGCTCTCCTCGTTGGCCACCCCCGCGAGCACAACCACACCGCTCGATACTTGCACGCTGGCTCCCGAGAAGCGACCAGTCGCGTCGAGAATGGAACGCAAGCGATCACGAATCTCGCCATCGGCGACGGGGTCTCGCACTGAAACGTTTCGATCGACAGGTTGGACTTCACCCGGCGCACTGTTGTGAGAGGCCGAGTCAGTGAGACTCTCGCCGGTTGATTCAGTCGATGACTTCGGACTTGCTTCAGTCGGCTGCAGAAGCGCAGTCGTGCCGAGCATTGCCGGCGCTGCAACGCTAACGGCCAGAAACAGGGCGATCGCGTTCGGCCTCATCCGACGAGCCAGCGCGCTGAATATGCCGGGCAACGGACTCATGATGGATCGTCCTTTGATGGAGCGTCCGTCCTTGCGTCGGGCGCTGATTCCGTCTCAGTCGGTCCGACGATTCCCACAGGAATCGGCCCCTTGAACGTGATCGTGCGATACGGGAACGGAATCTCGATGCCGGCTTCATCAAGCGCCCGCTTCACGGCCTCAACCACCTCGTCCTTCGAGCGTCGCTGCGACAGAGGTGTGGCGCCCGCCCACCAGGTCACCTCGAAGTTGATGCTGCTGTCGCCGAACTCGCTCGCAAAGACTTCGACGTCGCGGTCGGTGGCTCGCAACTGGCACGCGTTCACCGCCGCCTCGATCACCTTGCGCGACTTGCCCACGTTCTCGCCGTAGGCCACGCCGCAGACCACGGTGATACGGCGATACCGACCAGAGGTGAGCACCTCAACCGGGTTCTTGTAGATGGTGGCGTTGGGGATGATGACCAGGCGGCCGTCGACGGTGCGAATGAGCGTGTTGCGGATCGTGACGTCGACCACCTGACCCATCAGCCCGTTGCACTCAATGAAGTCGTCGATCTCGAAGGGAAACCGCCACAAGATGAGAATGCCGGCGAAGAAGTTCTCGAAGATGTCCTTGAACGCCAGCCCCACCGCGAGTGAACCGATGCCCAGCGCCGCGAGCCCATCGCCCGGCGAGATGCCAGGGAACACCAGCATCGCCGCGAGCAGCACGCCCAGAATCCAGGCGGCGATGATGGCGAAGCGTTCGATCAGATCTTTGAGTGAGCGTCGTAGATCCGCCGCGGCGAGGATCTTTCGGATCGACCGCCTGAGGAAAAAGCACAGAATGCCCGTAAGCAACAGGACCAGAAACCCGGCGACGATCATCGGCAAGTGGCCTAAAAACTGAAGCCAGATGCCCTTGAGCGTGCCCGAGATGGTGTTCACCGCGCCGTCGATGGAAAGGGCGTCGGCGGCGGAAGTGGGAGCGGCAACTGGGTGGGCGCTTGGGTGGGCGCCTGAGTAGGCGCTTAGGTGGGCGTCGAGGCCCGCAGCCGGGTCTACGTTTGAACTGCCCGTTGGGTTGGCGAATGGCGAGAATGACTGGCCGTCGCCGGGCAAGGTGAGCGAAGTGGCCTGCGACCCGCTGGGCACGCCGACAGAAGTGGCTGAGGTTGAGTCGGGGAGAGTGGGGGAGGTGATTGGGGCGGGTTGGTTGATTCAGACAATGTACGGGCTTTGGTGGGAATGTCAAGTCGTTTACGGGCTGAACGATTCTTCATGTTCCATGGTTCAAGTTCCATTTTCCATGGTGCACTGTGGTGTTCCGTGATGAGTGCGCTTTGGTGGCATCGTGGCGTACGTGAAGAGTTCAAACGGGAAGAAATGTTGAGATGCAAACGTGGTAACCGATGCCCGATCGGACGGGCAATCGTCTGTCAGAGGCCTTCGTTCGAGCCTGCCGAGAGCAAGGCGGGGCGAAGCCCATGTCCCCTCAACGACCGCGACCACGCTGCCCTGAGCATCGCTGAGCTGGTACCAGGCAAGGTCAAAGGGCGGGTGGGGCGGGGCTTGCGGGTCATCGCCCGACCACGGGCGGTCTTCACGCCTGAAAACCGCATCATTGATACTTCTGATGCCAAAGAACTGCTGGGCGACGCGGTCGATGCCGGCGGAGCCGCCGTTGGCGGTTGGATTGCCGGAATGACCGTAGTCGTCGTCGATCTCCTCGACGATCAACTGCCACGAGGCATTGTAACTGAAGACCCGGCGGTGGATCAA
>JBGSRG010000245.1:0-3480 GCA_041737685.1 Phycisphaerales bacterium
GGCAGCGTTGCTCGGGCTCGCGGGCGTGATCGCGGGCAGGCGGCGGCGATGAGCGGGGCTCGGAGATCCGACTCCGCGTGTGCACTCGATCGAGAACTTGCCGCGTTGCACACCGGCGATGTTGGACAGCGCACGGAATCAGCCCGATGATTAAGCAACTTTTCAATGTGAACGTAATCGCGGCCGTTGCGATCTTCGTCTCGAGCGCTCGGGCGTCGTGGACCGTGACGAACCTCCACCCGGCGGGTGCGCTCGAGTCGCGTGCCTATGCCGCTTACGACACGCAGCAGGCGGGATGGGCGAGTCCGAACAGTTGCTTCTGTTTCTCGAGAGCGGTTGTTTGGAACGGCAGCGCTGCATCGTGGGTGGATCTGCACCCGGCGGTCGCGGACGACTCACAAATCCTCAACGCTTCCGACACGCAACAAGTGGGGAGCGTTCTCGCGGGCATGGGTACGTTCTTCGCCAGTGTCTGGAACGGCAGCGCTGCATCTTGGGTGAGCCTGCACCCGGCGGGATCGACGGATTCGTTTGCCCTCGCCACCTCCGGATCGCAGCAGGTAGGAACGGCCAACTTCGGCCCGGAGAGCCGAGCCAGTTTGTGGAGCGGGAGCGCGGCGTCGTGGGTGGACCTGAACCCCGATGGTACGTTTTACGGCGAAGCTCGGGACATCTCCGGAACACATCAGGTCGGTTGGGTCGCTACCGACGGTGGAAGCCACGCCAGTTTGTGGAGCGGGAGTGCGGCCTCGTGGGTGGACCTCCACCCGGCCTCGGCGTTCTCATCGCAAGCCCTGGGTGTTTCCGGCACGCAGCAAGTCGGTTGGGCCGAAATCGGCGCTGTGAAACGCGCTGGTCTGTGGAGCGGCAGCGCTGCTTCATGGGTGGATTTGCATCCCACCGGAGCGACGTCCTCTCAGGCCAATGACACCTCCGGCACCGAACAAGTCGGGTTCGTCGTGGTCGGAGGCGTCACCCGCGCGAGCCTGTGGAGCGGGAACGCAGCATCGTGGGTCGATCTTTCGGCCTGCCTCGGCGGGTCTTGGCAAGACACGCAAGCCTTGAGCGTCTGGACCGACGGCACCACGACCCGCGTCGCCGGGTACGGCTTCAATAATGTCACGCAGCGCACGGAGGCCATCATGTGGACGCTGACGAATGGCGGGCCAATTCCACAATGCGGCGGCCCTCCGCCCCCGCCTCCCTGCCCTGGCGACTACAACGACGATAACGGCATCGATCTGCTCGACCTCTTGGCCTTCAACTCGGACTGGTCGGCCAACCTGGGTACGGCGGTCACACCGGGCACCAACGGCGACTACGACGTGAGCGGCATCGTCGATCTGCTCGACCTGCTCGCCTTCAACGGCGACTGGTCGTCCAACCTCGGTCAGGCGTGCCCTTGAGCGACGGCCGGTGCGTTCGGTTGCAGATTAGCAAGCGCCAGCGCTGTGCCCGTTGCGTCGCTTAACAGTTCCCCCCCCCTCTTTGCCCTCTGTGCCTGCTCTGTGAACTCTGTGTACCGCCTTGCTCCGACTCAGCCTTCGCGTCTTCGCGTTCAACCTCTTCGCGTTGAACCCGCCCCCCCCTACCCCCAGCCCCCGGCCAAACCAATGATGCAGCCATGAACAGCCCGCAAGCCGCCCCCCCCGCTCCCCCCGCTCCCACTGCCGCTGGCCCGCACACCAAGCCCTACCTCGAACTCCGCGCCATGCTCGCACAGACCGCCACGCTCGGCTCGGTGGGGGCGCTGCTGAACTGGGACCAGGAGACCTACATGCCGCCCGCGGCGTCGGACCATCGCGCTGCGCAGCAGGAACTGCTCGCCACGCTGGTTCACGAGCGTCGGACCTCATCGCGCATGGGCGAACTCATCAGCGCGTGCGAATCCAACGGCGTGCACACTCTTGACGATTCCGGGGACGCCTCGGGGCGCGAAGCGGCGAACCTCAACCGCCTCCGACGCGACTACGACCGGGCGATCAAGCTGCCCAAGGACCTGGTGGCGGACCTGGCCAGAACTTCGAGCCTGGCGCAGGACGTGTGGAAGGAAGCACGAGAGAAGAACGACTTTGCGATGTTCCGGCCGTGGCTCGAGAAGATGATGAACCTGACGCGGCGCAAGGCCGAGTGCTACGGCGTGCCCGCCGGGGCAGGGGGTACCGGGGGGGGCGGGGGTGAGCTTTACGATGCGCTGCTCGACGAGTATGAGCCCGCCGCAACAGCCCGGCAGATCGAATCCATCTTCAAGCCGCTGGCGGTGCGATTGTCTGCGCTGGTTCAGGAACTGGCCGATCGTGGCACGCGGCCCAGCGACGCGATCCTCGACGTGCCCTTCGACCCCGCGGGCCAGCACGAGATGGGGCAGTTCGTGCTTGGCGCAATGGGCTTTGACCTGCGGGCGGGTCGGCTGGACACCACCACCCATCCGTTCTGTTCGGGACTGGCCCCGGGCGACACGCGGCTGACCACGCGCTATCGCGGCGAGCGCTTCACCGATGCTCTCTACGGCACCATGCACGAGGGCGGACACGGCCTGTACGAGCAAGGTCTGCCCAAGATGGGCAGCGGGGCACGCTGGGGCGAGCCGCTGGCCGATTCGATCTCGCTGGGAATCCACGAGAGCCAGTCGCGGATGTGGGAGAACTTTGTTGGACGAAGCCGCGAGTTCTGGCAGTGGCTCCTGCCGCACGCGCAGAAACTCTCGGCGATCAACGCAACCGGCAAGAGTACGCTCGACGGCTTCTCGGTTGATGATGCGTACAGCGCAGCCAACCTGGTCACGCGGAGTTTCATCCGTGTCGAGGCGGACGAGGCAACCTACAACCTGCACGTCATGCTGCGGTTCGAGCTGGAACGTGCGCTGATATCGGGCGACCTGAAGGTCGCCGATCTGCCCGGCGAGTGGAACAAGCGCTTCAAGCAGCTGCTGGGCGTGGATGTGCCCGACGACCGGCGCGGTTGCCTGCAGGACGTTCACTGGTCCTTCGGGCTTGTCGGCTATTTCCCGACCTACACGCTGGGCAACCTCTATGCCGCGCAGTTCTGGGAGACGATCAACCAGCAGATCCCCGATCTGCGGTCGCAGATGGCCCGCGGCGAGTTCTCCGCCCTGACAAACTGGCTCAACACCAACATCCATCAGCACGGTCGCCGATACGACGCGGGCGAACTGTGCCAGTTGCTCACGGGCAAGCCGCTCTCGGCCGATCCGCTGATGCGGCACCTGGAGAACAAACTCCGGCCCGTGTACGGCATCTGACGGTTCACGCCCTGTCCGACTATGCTCGGCGTTCTCATGGCTTTCCAAGAACGCGAACCGACGGCCCAGGCATCGCAGGACCGAGCATCCTTTGCACCGCCCGCGCCGCTCTGGTTTCCGGCCGTGCTGGCGCTGGGGCTGGCGGTGTCGGTGTCGCCGTGGGGTTCGCCGCAGATCGCGCTCACCTTGGGCATCGTGCTCGCCGTGCTCGGGGTGAA
>JBGSRG010000257.1:0-3651 GCA_041737685.1 Phycisphaerales bacterium
GAGTTCTGGGCCTTTCGCGACGTGCAGGAGCATGGTGCTGGCTCTCGTTATGCCAAGTGGTTTGACGCGCGATTCGCCGACGCCGAGACGTTCCCCGAGTGGGAATCACAGCCCACCGATCTTCGTCCGGGCAAACTCATCGGTTGGAAGTCGTGGGGTGGGGGCGGACGCAACGGCGGACTGCCCGAACTGGCGCGAGACCCGGCTCGCGGCAAGCAGCGACTGCTCCCTGAAATCGAATCGCATGTATGGGCTGTCACGCAGCGATGGATGGATCCTAACGCCGACGGCGATCCGAGCGACGGCATCGACGGTTGGCGGCTCGACGTGGTGCCCGACGTCCCCATGCCCTTCTGGACCGCGTGGCGCGAGCACGTCAAGAGCATCAATCCCAACGCGATCCTGCACTGTGAAGTCTGGTTCGACGCCAAGGACTACTTTGGCGGCCGAGCCTTCGACGGCCAGATGAACTACCCGTTTGCGATGCCTTTAGTGCGATGGCTCAGCGCTGAGCCGGGTGCAACATCTGACCGGCTTGCGCTGCAACTTGAGCGTGCCTTCTCGCACGCCCCCCAGACCGATCTGGTACAGATGAACTTGCTCATGTCGCACGATACTGATCGGCTCGTGAGCCGCCTGGCCAACCCAGGCTTCGAGTACGACCAGGGGGCCCAGGTCTCGGCACGCGGCACAACTTACAACGACGCCCGGCCCGATCCGCGCGTCTATGACCTGTCGGTGCTGGCCTGTGCGATCCAGGCGACATTCGCCGGGTCGCCGATGATTTATTGTGGCGACGAACTGGGAATGTACGGCGCCGACGACCCAGATTGCCGTAAACCCAATTCCTGGTTGGATTTAGGAACGTTCGACAACGCCGCCGAATCGGGCCAGAGTGACGTTCGGGCACGCTATCGATCGTGGCTGACACTTCGCCGAGATCCGCTCATCGGCGACGTGCTGCGATACGGATCCGTGCGGATGTTGACCGGAAATGAGCCGGATTTGCTGGCCTTCGAGCGCGAACTGAACGGCCTCCGGGTTCGTGTGCTGGCCAACCGATCAGATCGAACCCTCGGCATTGAAGGTCTGATCGAGCAGGGTTGGCGACGATTGTTCGGCGATTCTACGGACGATAGCGGGACCATCGGACCACGATTGGCAAATGTTTGGGTGTTCGAGCGGCACTGAGTACACTCGGGCTTTGCTGAACTATTCAGCTTTCGGCACGGTCGAATGCAAACGGGCAAGCCTCGTCTCTCGCCGAATCTCGCCGCTTTCACGGCCATTCGCGACCGATTCGGCGAAACTGTCGATCTGAACGATCCAGATTCTTCTGAGAACGTGGGGAATATCTGTGGCGTGAAGGGTCCTGCGCGATTATCTTATTGATTGGACGCGTTTACCCGGAACTTGGTGGGCGCTTCCCGCTGAACGATCCCGTCGGATCGTCGGCAACTGATCGTTTTACCTCCCCTCAACGCAGGAGTTTGCTCGATGAAGAAGGCATGGGTTTCTTGCGCCGCGCTGCTCGCGGCCGCCGTCGCCACCGCACATGGCGACCCAACACTGAATGGTTGTCGCGATGCAGGCTATTCGCAGTTGTGGGTCCAATCGCAACCGACGAGCTTCGGCGACAATCAGCCGGGCTTCACGGTTTGTCCTCCTCCCGGACTGGGCACGGGCATCAGCGTCTCGCTGAACAACTCCAACATCGCCGGTGTCTCGGGCATGCCCTGCGACGCGAGCACGGGCGCGGGCGTGACCACGGGCGCGGAGTTCAAGATTCCCTTCTCGACCATCGGCAACCCCACTGCCGCCATGATCCGCGTCGCCGGTTTCATCAACGGCGGCGGGCACGACTTCCTGTCGAATCAGATCATCAACGCGCCATTGGTCTGCGCCAACCTCGGCGAGCCGCGCAACGTTGACTTCAGCAACGACACGCTCTTCCCGGGCAATCAGTTCCTGAACTTGGTGAACTCGGCCAACGTGGTCTCGGCGATGGACGCACCCGTGATCGACGGCTCGCTCGACGCGGCCTTCTACGGCACTGCGCTGTTCACACAGATGGGTGGCACGCAGTTCGGCGACTCGACCTACGGCACGGGTGGCGGCGGCTCAGAGATTGATGGCGCTTACGCTCGCGTCGCAACGGTCGACGGTGTGAAGTCGCTCTACCTGCTCATCACGGGCAACCTCGAGCGCAACTTCAACAAGATGGAAGTCTTCATCGACACCGCCACGCTCGACGGCATGTCGATGCCCGAGGGCCAGAACACGCTTCGCGGCGATAACGCGGGCATCGACTTCAACGGCCTGAACCGGATGGGAACCACCGCTCTCGGCAACGGCCTGACGTTCGATGCCGACTTCACGGCCGACTATTACCTCACCATCACCAACGGCAACACCGCACCCACACAGATGTTCGTCAACTTCGCCGAACTGCTGACCGGCGGCGGCGGCGCGGGCCTGTTCTTGGGTCAGGTCGACCTGCCCGGCACGTTCACACGCACCGAAGAGCCTTGCACACCGATGCCGCTGCCGATTCCCAGCCCGGACATCGCCAACGGCTCGGAACTCGACTCGTTCTCCATGGCGCGCTGCGGCGATTTTCTGTATCTGCACTTCGCAGGAAATCTGGCCAGCGACAACTCCAAACTCGAAGTCTTCTTCGACGTCGGCACCATCGACGGCGACGCGGGACAGAACCAGATTCGCGGCGACAACGTGGACATCGACTTCGGTGCCCTCAATCGCCTGGGTGACGATCTCAGCACCGCCGAGGTCGAGGGCCTCACGTTTGACTCGGGCTTCAGCGCCAACTACTGGCTGCGCGTTCGCACCGGCGGTCTGGACAACAACACCGACGCCGAGATGTTCCTCTACGGTGCTCAACTCCGCGCCGCGGGAGCGGCGGGCGAACTGAACAGCCCCGGCCTGCTCGACTACGCGGGCATCGCTGGCGGCCCGAAGTCCAACCCCATGTTCAACCCACTGTTCTTCAACGGGCAGTTCTGTGTGCGTGATGACGGCATGATGAACTGCACGCCGCACAACGCGGGCACGGCGTTCAACCCCATGAGCCTGATCGGGCTCGACGTTCAGGGCGATCTCGCTCTGGGTGGCGGCATCAATGATCTGCCAACCATCGGTGAGATTCGCACCTCGTTTGCACCGCGCATTCTGTCGGGCAACTCGTTTGATCCGCTGGGCACGCAGTCGCCCAACCCCAACCTCGCCACGACCGGTCTGGTGGGCGTTGCCATCGATAACTCAAACATCGACGGTGTGACGGGCGATATGGCCTCGATGGCCGCCGCACAGGCCGTGGCGACGGGTGTTGAAGTCCAGATCAGCCTCGCCGAACTCGGCTGGAAGGGCGGCCCGATCCGCGTTGCGGCGTTCCTCAACGGCACTAACGGCGACCTTGTTTCCAATCAAGTGCTGGGCGCTTCAGTGGGTGCGGCGAGCCTTGGCGACCCGCGATTGATCAACTTCTCTGATGAAATGGCCTTTCCCGGAAATCAGTTCATCGAGATCGCCGACGTGACGCTGCTGCCCTGCCCAGCCGCGGCACCATGCCCAACGGTCAACCCGCCCTGCCCTGGTGACTACAACGACGATGGCCAGGTCGATCTGCTCGAC
>JBGSRG010000171.1:0-1664 GCA_041737685.1 Phycisphaerales bacterium
GAACGCCGCGGCGAAGGCCTCCTCGCTGGCCTGTGAGATCGGCCCGCCCGCCGGGCCGCCGGTGTTGTTCACCAACACATGATGCGGCTCGCTCGCGGCGTCCTCCTCCAGTTTCGACGCGATCGCACGCAGCGCCGCCAGATCGCCAAAGTCCGCAACCAGCCAGCGGTGCTCGAGTTCCCGACCCGTTCGCGGCAACTCTGCACACACCTGCTTCAGTGTCTCAGCGTTCCTCGCAAGCAGCGTCACTCCCGCGCCCATGCCCGCGAGCGTGACCGCCACCGCGCGGCCGATCCCTTGAGTTGAACCGCACACCAGTGCTCGCTTGCCTGTAAGGTCCAGATGCATGGTCCAGCATAGGGATCAGCCCCTCTGGCACGCACACAACGCTCTACCATGCGCCATGAGCCAACCAGCAGCCCCCAACGGCCCAGAATCGCACATCTACACCAGCCCCAAACTCACCTACGGCAGTTACCTCAAGGTCGATGAACTGCTCCGCCTACAGGTCGAGAAGTCCGACCCGGTGCATCACGACGAACTGCTCTTCATCGTCTCGCACCAGGTCTACGAACTCTGGTTCAAGCAGATCCTGCACGAACTCAACGACGTTTGCGCCTATCTCGACGCCGACAAACCGCTCCGGGCCCATCAACTCATGGAGCGAATCCACCGCGTCCAGAACCTGCTCATCGAACAGTTACCCCTGCTCGAAACCATGTTCTTCGTCGAGTTCGCCAAGTTTCGCGACCAACTCCGACCCGCCTCGGGCTTTCAGTCCGTGCAGTTCAGAAAGATCGAGTTCACCTGCGGCAACAAAAACCCAAAGATGCTCGCGCTCGTCGGCGAGGACGAGGCCGCCAAGGCCGAGATGGCCAAGTTCCTCGACCGTCCCACACCCTACGACCACTTCCTGCGCCACCTCGCACGCGAAGACAACGGCGTCTTCAACATCCCGCAAGACGTGCTCAACCGCGACACCAGCAAGCCGCACGAGCAAGACGACCGCATCGTCGAAGCACTCGCCCACGTTTATCGCCTCCAGGATGAACACCCCGCCGGCGAGCGCTACTACCCACAGATGCGCATGGCCGAGGCCCTGCTCGAGTTCGACGAGCGTTTCGGAACCTGGCGCTACCGACACGTCAAAATGGTCGAACGCATGATCGGATCCATGGGCGGCACCGGCGGCTCGTCCGGCGCCAAGTACCTCGCTGGCACCGTGCTCACACCCTTCTACCCCGACCTGTGGGCCGTCCGCAACCGCTTCGGCGCAACCGAGTACGGCCGAACCGGGCGCTAAGCAGACACTCCCTGGGAGCACAATCGCTGATGCAGCCAATCACACGAAGTGGCCCGAAACCGGCCCAGCTCGCGATCATCGTCTGCATGGCCGCGATCGTGTGCAGTGCGTGCGCCCGCGCAGAGCCAGCCCCCGCGCCGCAAACCCCACCGAGTGCAACGCCCGACGCGAACTCAGCGAACGCAAAGCCAACGACTCTCACGCCAGCGGCCAGCACGAACCCCGCACAGCCCGAACAACACGCGCCCAAGCAAACCGCGCCCGAAACAGCAGCTCTCGAACAAACCTCGCCCGAAAAAACCCCACCCGTTCGCGCCATGCCCGACCGTCCAGACCGCCCCATCGGCCGCGTGTGGGGCGT
>JBGSRG010000354.1:0-5828 GCA_041737685.1 Phycisphaerales bacterium
GGCGACGGCGTCATGCGAGCTGTCCGTCGATTCGCCGCAGCCTGTTCCTATGAGCGCGCACACTCTGAGCACGTGTGCCATCTGGCTCTCAGCCTCTTCGATCAACTGCGATCCTCTGGCGTTCTGCTTGCGATGGATCACGCACCGCTGACTGACCGAGATCAACTGCTTCTCGGCGCAGCCGCGGTGCTGCACGACATCGGCTATCTCATCAACTACACCCGGCATCACAAGCATTCGTACCACCTCATCGTTCACGCGGGGCTTGAAGGACTGACAACGCGAGAGCGCAGCATCGTCGCCAACGTGGCGAGGTATCACCGCTCGGCCGAACCAAAGGCCAATCATCCGGCCTTCGCCGCGCTGAACGATGCCGATCGAAACCTGGTCTGCACGCTCTCGGGCCTGCTACGCGTTGCCGATGGTCTCGACCGCACGCACACGCAGAGCGTTCGTTCGGTTTCGGTCGAACTGCTCAGCGGGCAACTGAACATCGGTGTCACGACCTCGGATCACCCAGGCCTTGCGCGCGACTCGCAATTGATCAGCGATCCCAGCGCCGATTCCAGCCCCGACCCTGGTCCCGATTCTCGTAGCGCGCCAGGCGTGGACATCTGGGGCGCGCACCGCAAGGCCGGGTTGCTCTCGCGGGCCCTCCGACGAGAGATCACCTTCGCGTGGGTTCATCGAAGCGCATCGCCAAAGCCCCGCCGGGGCTTGGGTAAGCCGCAACTCTCGACGCGGGGATTTTCTAAGAGTGCTCGCACGACCTCCGGACGAAGTCAATCCCCGAAATGAGGCTTGCCGGAGCGATCCGGAGACTACTCGATCACATTTGCGCGGATCTTTACACACGCTGGCCTGGGTCTGATAACGCGCCATGCCAACCCCCGAAAATGTGCGTACGTTGCAGTCGCCAATCGTCGGGAAATGCATCGATAAACCGCTGTAAATCATAGTGTTATGATCATAACACCGAGCCGTCGCTCGCCAGCCGACAGCCCCCGAACATCCTGGGTCCGAAAAGTCGCAAGTTCTTTCTGTATCACATTTTCTGTGTGTAGGGACTTGCACCCCGAAACCGGTTGTGATACAACCATGCTGCTCGCGAGCAAACGAGCGGGTTCAGGGCGAGAGCCCGAACGGAGCCACGGTGCTCCAGGTTGGAACGGTGGCAATGTCTTGAGGAGGTTCGCCCCCACCGCGTCTTGGCAGGGTGCTTCGGACGAGTTGGGGCCTGAAAGTTCGCACAATCGAACGCGGCGAGTTCGTTACTCGCACCACGGGCGACACGTGGATTCGTTCATAGGGTGTTGTGTTCTGTTTCTTGTTGTAGGAGGTTCCAAATGTTCCGTAAGTGTCAAACCATGACCCTGGCCTGTGCGACGTTGATCGTCGCTGGTAGCGCTCTGGCTGCCGACAAGGCCCCCGTTGTTAAGGCTGCCCCTCGGGCCGCCGCCGTTGAGGTGAAGGCGGGCGCTCAGACGCTCCGTCAGACTCTCGACGTCAACCTCGACCGCTCCCTGTTCGGCTCAGGCGCTTCGGCTTGCCTGTGCGTCGGCTGGGACAACGGCTCTTGGGATGGCAACGACGGTCAGCTCTCCCACCTCGGTGGCGGCGTCCCGAACGGCGCCAAGGCCGCCGACGACTTCTGCCTCTGCGAGGGCCAGGTCCATGACCTGCAGTCGATCTCGGGCGTGCTGATCAACAACTCGCTCGCCGGTCTTCGCAAGGCCAAGCTCGAGCTCTACACCGACTGTGACGGCTGCCCCGGCGAGCTGATCACGTCCTTCTCCATCCACGAGACCCCCGTCGTCGGCGCCAATCTCGGCGGCGGCTACTTCGAGGTCACCTACACCTTCATCATCGCCAACCAGCCCACGCCGGACAACAACATTGTCCTCAAGGGCGGTTGCTACTGGGTCGCGCTCGTCGGCAAGACCGACAACCAGTGCCTCACGATGGGCATGTGCGACAAGTCGTTCTTCGCCACCACCGGCGACGGTAAGGTCAAGGGCGCGGTTGCCAAGAAGATCGAGGGCGTCCCCACAGGCGTCCAGGGCCAGTTCTCCTTCCCCGCCGGCGGCTGGGTTTCGGTCGATGAGTGCTGCATCGGCTGCACCGACCTCGCCTTCACCGTCTGCGCCAACCCCTGCAAGATCCTCAAGGACAACGGCGGCGTCGATCGCTTCCGTACCTCGGGTCTGCTCGGCAGCCGCTCAGAGCGCTCGGTCACGACGTGGAACAGCCGCTCGGCTGACGACTTCGTCACCAACCCCTGCGACGACTTCACCGTTTGCTACATCGAGGGTTGCCTCTTCACGAACTGCGACACCGTTCGCGGCTTCTTCGAGATCTACGAGAACGACTGCAAGTTCCCCTCATACGCGCAGGGCGACGTCGCGGCTCCCGGTCGCACCGGTGCCTCGACCAAGGCCGTTGACCTCGGCTTCAGCGTCACAATCGAGGGTCGTCTGCTCCGCGCTTACCGCGTCGAGTTCCACGACCTGAACATCAGCCTCGACCGCGGCACGCACTACTGGCTGTCGATCGGCAACCAGGACTCCTACTCGTTCAACGAGCGCGCCTACTTCTGCTGCAACTTCGTTTGCGACAGCGAGTGCGACATCATGTTCAACAGCGGTGCGTACTACGACCCGACCACCTCGGGCCACCCCCTCACCCCCGCTGGCTGGCAGCGCGTTGCTTGCGACTTTAGCTTCCTCGTCGCTGGCAACTACAACTCCGAGTCCGCCGGTGGCTCGGGCAACAGCGGTGCAACCTGCACGGCTGACATCAACAACGACGGCGCCTCCGACCTGCTCGACCTCTTGAGCTTCCTCGACGCCTGGCTGCCCGGCTGCCCATAATCTGGGTTGCCTCAGTCACTACTCGGTCGAACTCTGATTCGACCACTCTGATCGAATGATCCGCAAGGCCCCGAGATTCGTCTCGGGGCCTTGTGCTTTTTTCCCCGCTCCAAACTCCCCTCGCCCAGCACGCAAACGAATCGGCACTGGGCGTCGCGAACGAACACGCTTACAATGTCTACCGTTGTCCAGCGTACGTCCGATCCGTGCCCGATCTTCGGCGCGAGATACGTGTTTCGACGCACGCTCCGCCGTTTTGCAGTGAGCAGTCCGAATTTGACCGACCACATCCTCCAACGCGTGGCCCGCGGCGAGCCCGACTCGGTGCAAGAGTGCATTGATCGCTACTCGGGCCTCGTCTGGTCGCTGGCTCGCAAACGAGGCTTCTCGGCCTCTGAGTCTGAAGACGCCGTTCAGGATATCTTCCTTGATGTCTGGCGGAGTTCCGCTCGGTTTGATCCATCCGTGGCATCCGAAGCGACATTTGTCGCGATGATCGCTCGTCGTCGGCTCATTGATCGTCGCCGCAAGGCCGCCCGGCACCAGCCCCCGGTCGAGTTCGATGAGCGCTTCTCGCCGCTGGATCACCAGTGTCTGCGCGAGTTTGACGTCGCCGACCAAGCCGCCTCAGCCGCCGCCGCCCTTGAGACGCTCCGGCCCGAGCAGCAACGCGTCCTCAGACTGTCCATCTTTCAAGGACTCTCTCACGAGCGAATCGCTGAATCAACCGGTCTTCCGCTGGGCACGGTCAAAACACACGTTCGCCGCGGCCTGATACGGCTGCGAGAGTTGCTCGCCAACGATTCACAATCCGATTTGCCTGCAACGAACAGCGCTTCACACTACTCCAGCCCAGGGGAGGTGCAGGCATGACCGCGCCCTTCACCCCCGCCGACAACCGTTTGCTCGACTTGCTCGCCGACCAAGCCACTGGCGACCTCGATACCCACCACGCCACAGAGTTGATGAGTCTGCTCGAGCAGTCGCCAGATTGTGATCGGCACGCGATCGATCGAGTCGCCGCGCTCCTCGAACTCTCTTCGCTCGGCTCAATCGAAACGCCACCGCCCGCGTTGATGGCCCGGCTCCGTTCAACCGCGTTCCAACAGACTTGGGAACAGTCCGGAGTGGTTGAGCCCCTTGCACACGATCAGGATCCCTCCACGCGCCCGGCACAGCAGTGGAGGGGCGGAGGCGAGAAACTCGCATTCGATGGTGCCCTGGCGGGTCGCGGCAGAAACCCAGAAGTGCCGCAACAGGCCGCTCGATTCAACATAGACATTCCTGCTCACCCTTCGACCCTTCGCGACGGCCTCCGCCGCAGCCTCCGCTGGTCCGGCTGGGCGGTCGCGGCGTGCGTCGCCCTTGCTTGGTCAGCGGTTTGGTTGCTGTCCGAAGGCGATCAGATCACTGCACCAACCCGCAGCAGAGAAGCCCTGCTCGCTATGGCCGACACCATCAAACTGCCCTGGCAGTCCGGCCCCGACTCGACCGGCCAATCGGTCACGGGCCGCGTGGTCTGGAATCCAAGCTCCCAACAAGGCTTCATGGAGTTCTCGGGCCTGCAAACCAACGAGCCGACCCAGGAACAGTACCAGCTCTGGGTGTTTGATGCCGACAGAGACGAGCGATACCCCGTCCACGGCGGAGTCTTCAACATCGCCCCCGGTCAAACACAGGCCGTCGTTCCCATCGAGACTCGACTGGGTGTCGAACGTGCAACCGCGTTCGTGGTCACAGTCGAGCGGCCCGGCGGCGTCTGGGTGTCCGATCGTTCGCGCATCGCCGCGCTCGCCGCAATCGGTCTTTGAGCCTGTACACACCCTCTATCCCACGCGGCTCAACGAGCCCGTTGACTCTCCGCCTATCGGGGTGTGCCGGTGCTTGGGTGTTGCGATCTATTCAACGTGATCCGACTTGTCCTCGTCGTTGTCATTCTGACCGACGTCGTTCTGCTCGACCACTTTCTGATTGTCCGCACTCGCACTCGGCTCGCCGCCATTGAGCCGGGGTCGATCAACGAACAGCTCCATCACCGTTCCGCCGACGTGCTGAATCTCTACCGTCTGTCGCAGCGCGTTGATCGATCGCACGCTCCAGCCCGCCGAGACCTCGTCTCCCACGCGGCTCAGCCGATGATTCAGCGAGACGTAGTTCACGCCGCCGCCGACCATGATGCCCGTGATGCGCAACTTGGGGACGTCAAGACGGATCTCGCTGTCGCCGCCTTCGATGGTCTGGACGATCGTTTCTGGCTCGCCGATCGAACTCTCCACTCGCCTCAGGAACGGTGAGCTAATCTGCATCGAAGTCCCTTGCGGCCGCGACTCAAACCATCGAACCGCCGCGAGTTCGTGCTCGCTCAACTTGCGATCCACCGCGACAAGCAAGCCCGCCGCGTGTGTGCCAGGAACATCTTCCGTCCCATCCGCAGCGCTCGCAGAACGAGGGCCCGCATCGCTCAAGAATCCAGCAACGACCACCCCGAGCAGCGGCGCCAGCAGTGATGCCGCCGCCCAGCAGCCGAAGACCTTGTTCACGCGCAGGTTGGTTGCCGACAGATTCATGGTTGGCCAACTCCGGATTTGTCGGCGGCACCACCAGTCGGCGAGAACGACGACTCAGCGTTCGCACTTCCCGACGCGACAACCGGCATCGGCGCATCAAACCCAAACAGCTCAATGCTCAGTACCGCCTCAACCGAAAGCGGCGCCGGCCCGCCCGTCGGCAGTACTCGAACCCGATTGACGCGGTGCCAACCCAGCCCGCTGAGCCCTTCGATGAATCGCACGATCCCTGTAAACTCTCCACTGATAGCCAGATCGCAGGCAAGTTGATCAACTTGTACCACGGGCTCCGCTGGCCTCTGGCCCACGCTGTCCGGCGCGTTCGCCGGCGCCGCGACCGCCATCGACGCAGATGGTCCGCGCCGTTTGCCCGAGACCGCCGGACGCAGAG
>JBGSRG010000396.1:0-17412 GCA_041737685.1 Phycisphaerales bacterium
GCCCGCCAGCGGCCTGCTCCGACCGAGCCGGGCGACAACCGACCACGATTCGATCCCGCCAAGATGGCATCGCGCGGTCGGGCCACAGATGATGACGCGGCTGGCGGGGCTGCGCGTGGGTCTGGGCCTGGGGCTGGGGCAGTTCGTCCGCCTCGAACCGGACTCTTTGCGGATTCGTTGCTGCCGGCAGACGAGACATCGACCGAGGTGTCTTCGAGCGCAAGCGCAGAGTCGATTGACGAAACTTCTGTGCCGAGCGATGGACCGCGAAGGCTGACCATTTCGCAACTGGCGGCGATCATCGATCGCTCCTTGCGTGATGCGTTTCCACAACGAGTTAGGGCTGTGGGTGAGGTCAGTCAGTTTCGTGACCGCACCCATTGGTACTTTGACCTGAAAGACGCAGAGGCGCTCATCTCTTGTGTGATGTTCGCGAGTGCCGCTCGCAAAGCGGGGTTCACTCCGGAGGTTGGTCAGCAGGTCGTCGCGTCTGGTCGAGTCGAGTTCTATGCCAAGCAAGGGCGCACGACGTTCATGGTTGATAGGCTCGAGCCTGTTGGCGAGGGCGTGCTGGAGTTGGCCTTTCGCAAACTCTGCGATCAGTTGCGAGCGATGGGGTGGTTTGACGAGGATCGAAAGCGGCCCTTGCCAGCGTTTCCGAGCCGCATCGCGGTCGTCACCAGCGCTACTGGCGCAGCGCTGCAGGACGTGCTTGACACGCTCCGCAGGCGATCGCCCATGGTTGAGGTCTGCGTGATTGATGTTCGGGTGCAGGGCGAGCACGCCGCAGCAGAAGTGGCCAAAGCGGTTCGGGAATTGAGCGAACACCATCGGGCGTGGGGCATTGATCTGGTCCTCGTCACCCGTGGCGGTGGCAGCCGAGAAGACCTCTGGGCCTTCAACGACGCCGAACTCGCCCGTGCGATCGTAGAGTGCCGGGTGCCCGTGGTGGCCGCGATCGGTCACGAGACGGACACAACGATCGCCGAACTGGTGGCCGATCTTCGCTGTGCAACGCCCACGCAGGCCGCAGTGCGCATTGCGCCCGATGCGGGCGCGCTCGGAAATCAACTCGATGCTTTGCAGGCGCGGCTCGGTGCGGGACTCAGCAGGCTTGCAGAGCAGTCCGCGGCTCGCGTGCGTGAGCGAACACTGCGCCTAAGCGCTTCGATGCGACAGGGAATGAACCTGTACGCGGACCATCTCTCCCGTGTACTCGCCGGGCTGGAGCGCCATCGGCCCGTCGCGGTCTACGCCAAACGGTTTGAAGGCGTGCGACGCGCGTCGTCACTCCTGTCCTCTGCCATGCTCTCCAAGATCAAGCGAGTTGATCTTGACGCTCGGGAACAACGCCTACGGGCCGCGATGCAGCGTGCCCTGAACCTCGCACAGAACCACATGGGCGAGGCCGACCGTGCTCTGGAACTGGTTGGTCCGGCTAGCGTGCTTAGACGCGGTTACTCCGTAACACTTGGTGCAGACGGTCGTGCCATCCGCGCCGTGGCAGATGCCCGCCGCGGCGAGCGGATCGTGACCCGCGTGGTTGATGGAGACTTCGCTTCGCGTATCGAGGGCGACGATGCAGCCGTTCCGCCTGGGGCTGTGGCCCCGCCCGGTGCTCTCGTGCCGGGCAAGCCGCTGCGTTTGCCCCCGCCGCGACAAACGCGCCGTAAGAACCAAGGATCGTCGGACCAGTCAGGTCCGGGCTTGTTCAGCCGCTGAAGGGTGATTTCTTCAGCGAACAAACGTCCGGCTCGTGGACTGAGATACGAAGGAGAGCACTGCATGAGCAAGTCCAAGTCAGATTCGGAGCCATCACGTCCCGCTGGCTCTGGCGAGCGCGATGGCCCAAGTTTCGAGCAGGCCCTTGAACAAGTCGAGGCCATCATCGAGCGCATCGAGAGCGGCGAGATTGGCCTAGAAGCGAGCCTTGCCGAGTACGAGCGGGGCATAGGACTGATCGGGGTCTGCCGAGAGCGACTTCGGCACGCACAACAACGCGTTGTAGATCTCACGCAGAAACTCGCTCAGGCCGATAAATCCTCTGCCGAGTGATGCCGGCCCGGGCTGAAGCCGGCCGATGAGCGGCGCGGCGAGCAGTGGGGGGGTGGGGTGGGGTAAGGGCGGGCGGGTGCTCGAGAATCAATGCACGATTACGAACTCTACATGCTCGGTGCCAAGGCGATCTGGGTCGTGTTTGTTTTCGCGTTTGGTGCGTGTGCCGGCAGCCTGACCAATGTATTGGTCTATCGGCTGCCGCGTGGGTTGGGCGTCGTGTCGCCTCCCTCGAAGTGCCCGGCGTGCGAAACCCAACTGACCTGGCGGGAGAACATCCCGGTCTTCGGCTGGCTGTTCTTGCGCGGTCGATGTCGTTTCTGTCGAAGCCCCATCAGCGCTGAGTATCCACTGGTCGAGGCGTTTGTCGGGTGTTTGCTGGCCGCGACCTTCGTACTTTTTTATCTGGTCCCGGATGGTGCATCGGTGCTCGGGATCGCGGTCGGCTCCATCAAGCCGGAGTGGGCCTCTGCCGACTTCTTCGATGCTTGGCCACGAACCACCTGGCCCATCTTTATCGTCTTTGCGATGCTGCTCTGCTCGCTGGTTGCGATGACGCTTGTCGATGCCAAGACATTCACCATCCCGCTGGTGTTGCCGTGGACGGCCACGGTCGCGGCGCTGTTGTTCCACGTTGGCCACGCGACGATCCTCAGCGCCACCGGCGGCACGCTGCGTGTCGCCGCGCCGGGCTGGATCTGGTCGCTCCCCACGCCCGGCGGGAACAACCCCTCAAGCCCGGTTGCATGGTGGTGGATTGGGGCCTCGATCAGTGCCGTAGTGGGCTTGGGTGTGGGGTTGGTGCTGATCCGGTTCGGACTGATCAAGCAGAGCTTTGCAGATTACACAGAGTGGGAAGATCAGGCCCTGCACGAGCGGGCCGAGGAAGAGCAGGATTTGGGCCAGACCGCTGACCACGAATCCGGTCTTGCCGATGCGGATGGCCCGAGTGCCTCGTGCGACGACATAGCGATTGCGCAGGCCACCCCGGCAGAATCGGAACTGCGCCCGACCGATCCTCGCCGCGCACCGCCGAGGCTCTTTGGTCCGGTGACTGCGTTCGTCGGCACGATTGTTGTTGGGGCAGTGCTGGGTGCGCTCCTTGGCCCAGCTATGGGCGTTGCCAAATGGTGGGGATTGCTCATTGGGTTTCTGCTGGCGCCCATCGCCGCGGGGGCATTGCATCGGCGGATCGACGCACAGCAGCACGAGTGCGCGCCAGTATCAGTGCTCGTGCCAGTGCCAGCCCCCCTCACACCAGAAGCGACTTCTGCCGTGAACGCCGCTCCTTCTGCCGCATCCAGTGCCGCGTCGTCGTTCCCGCCTCATCCCACCGAGCCAGGCGGACCAGACATGTGGATCGAGTATCCGCATGCCCGGCGAGAGATGCTGCGCGAACTGGCATTTCTTGCCCCGTGCGTGCTGTTGGCCATCGGCGGCGGCACGCTGGCCTCAACGATCTTCAGGGGTGTGGTGCCGCCGCTTTGGCTGCTCGTGCTGTGCGGTGTTCTGATGGGCTATCTCATTGGCGGCGGGCTGGTCTGGGCGGTTCGCATCGGTGGATCTCTCGCCTTTGGCAAAGAGGCAATGGGACTGGGCGATGTTCACCTGATGGCCGCTGTGGGCGCTTGCCTGGGCTGGATCGACGCCACCGTGGCGTTTCCGCTCGCCGCCGTGGTCGGGCTTTACTGGGCAATCGCTGGGGCCGTATCGGGCGGCGGATTGGCCCGTGCCATGCCCTTTGGGCCATATCTTGCCGCCGCGTCGCTCGCGGTGATTTATGGGAAGCCCTTGGTAGAAATGGGCCTTACGCACCTGCTGGGGATTCAGGCGGGCGAGCCGATGGTGAACCTGCCTTGAGGCAGAAGCGGGTGCCGCTTGGATACCGTTTCGTCGAGTGGGCTGGCACTCTCGCGGTCGAGTGCGGTCGCGGGCTGTCGGTTACGATCTGCGTGTTTGGAGAGAGTGACACGAACGAGGCAAACTCTCGATACACTCTGCACGCAGTGAAGTAGAGCAGTCTGAGGGTCAAGCATCAACCCGATCGAGCCATTGTGCCGATAAACCCAATGACTGCGGGCGACGTGATGGATCATGCCGCCTGTTTAGGGGATTTGATCGAACGGAGAAGGTCGCAATGGGCATCGCAAAGAATCTCACACAGAACCTGTCAGGATGGTCTTCACGGGGTCGCTTTCTGGCTCGTACCGCAGCGCTCGCGTGCGTTGGCGCGGGCCTGTTGCTGGGCGGCTGCAACAAGGAACTCAAGGACGAGAACGCGTCGCTGATGCAGGAAAACGCTCAGTTGCGTGACGCGAACCAGCAACTCTCTACCAACAACAGCGCGTATCAGCAGCAGTTGGACGCGATGAAGAACAACCCGGCACCTGACGCCTTTCCGGTTGACACCGGCGGCGGCGTTCGGACACAGTACTACGGCCCCCGCGAGACGGTGATTGAAATCGCCGGCGACGTGCTTTTTGACTCGGGCCAGGCCACGCTCAAGTCCACTGCGAAGCAGGAACTGGACCGCGTTGCTTCCACGATCCGCAGCCGCCACAGCGGACGCACGCTCCGCATCGTGGGCCACACCGACACCGACCCGATCCGAAAGAGCAAGTGGCCCAGCAACGAATCGCTCTCTCAGGCTCGCGCTGAGGCCGTGGCCGATTACCTCGGTACTAAGGGCATCAGCCGGTCGATGATTTCAACCATCGGCAAGGGTGCCTCGGAGCCGAAATCGACCAAGAAGTCCTCTCGGCGCGTTGAGGTTGTGATCGTTGACACTCAGTGATGGACACCCAGTGATCCGATCGGGCGCTTTGTCCGATCCAATGGATATACTTTCGGCCTGCTGAGTCCGATGGGGCTCGGCAGGCTTTATTGCTCGAAAGCGGGTTGACTCTCAACCTGCTCTCAGGCAGACATTTCGGGCGATTGGCGCAGTTGGCTAGCGCGCATGCATGACACGCATGAGGTCACTGGTTCGAGCCCAGTATCGCCCATTCTCTGATCCGAACCGACATGGCCGCCTCCGGCCGCTGAGGCTGGCTGGTGTTGGTGGTTTGGGTCATGTTTCGATCAGGCTTGCGGCTTGGTGTCTACGGCCGGAGCGAGCCACCTTAGCTCAGCTGGTAGAGCAGCGGTTTTGTAATCCGCAGGTCGCCGGTTCGATCCCGGCAGGTGGCCCTTGCGCTTTGGATGGTCCTGTCGAGAGTTCTCGGACAGAGGCTGCACGAACGTCAATGCCGTGATAGACAGCCGGACTCAACGCCCATAGAGTCTGCACCTTTACGGGCGTGTACCGAAGTGGACAAACGGGGCAGACTGTAAATCTGCTGGCTTACGCCTCCGCTGGTTCGAATCCAGCCGCGCCCACTTTCGCATTCTCTGTCGGGTCGATCCCGACAGCAAGCAGCACTCGGACGGCAACCGGTGCTGTGCCAGGGCTGCAACTGGGGCCGCGATGGGGCCTTTCTCATTCAGCAGAGTTTGGTCACGAAGCCAGCGGCGCCGACCTCGCGGCGAGGTCACATGTCGAGTCTGGCCTGCCGCGTCGTTGGTCTGATCGGCGTCAACGCTGGACTGATTCAAAGCTGGACTGATTCAACGCGGAATGGTTTCAACGCTCGACGCGGGCAACCAGAAACGTGCCTTTGCCTCGTCGCCCGAGCGCTGCAACCGAACCCAGGCTGGGTCCGCCGCTCGTCCTCCCCAACGCACCTCGGCGATCACGACTTCTGTTCCCGCCGGGCAAGCCAGTGCCACCGGCGTACCCAAGACACCGTCGGGCGCGCTGCGCGGAAGGGCATCGACAGCGACCACGATCGCTGAACGATGCGAGGTCAGCGCTTCGCTTGCGTTATGGGCTGCGTACGCCACAGCTGCCCCCAACGCAACAAGACCGAGCGACCAGCCATGGCCGAAGCGGACGCGATGAAGTAGCTTTGCAAACCCTATCAGCGAACCGAGAGCGGCCAGACCCACCGCGAACGCGAACCACACCTTGACAGGTACCAGCACCGCACTATGTGCCAGCCAAGAACGGTCGGCATCGGCGGGTGCGAGAAGCATTGGCACTTCGGCAGCAGCCAAACTCGTCTGGGCACCCTTGCGGGCGAGGTGCAGATTGTTCAGCGTGTTTCGCCGCAGTGTGAAATCCCACGCGGCTGTGTGACACTCTGCTCGACGCAGCCACAGCACCGCAGCGGGGTAATCTCGCGCGAGCAGATACGCGGTGCCTGTGTTGTAGAGCAGTTTGCTTGCTCCCAACTCTAACCCTGACTCCAGTCCCTGCCCCCGCGCCGAGTTCGACTCTAATGCGGCTTGAAACTTGAGTGCCGCTCGGCGTGCAAAACCCTGTGAACCTCTTGCATCGGTCGAGAGCATCGACACCGCACGGTCAAAGAGCTCGGATGCTGACTCTGCTTGGGGTGCGGGTGCTTGATTGGCCTTGGCCAACGCGATGGTGGCGCAGAGAAGCATCGCCAGCAGCGCCGTGGAAACCGACGCGGTGGAAACACGTCCATCGCACGCACGTCTGGCGCACACAGTCGCGGCACTCCGCGAGCCGAATCGGCGCATGGTTCGTTCGCTCATGCCGCCCTCCCAACCACCACCTCGCGCCAATGCCATCTTGCGGCGATCTGATTGATCCAGATTCGGAGCCGCTTGCGAGGCACGCTCGGTCCGATCATCACGGGCACAGCGCGAGCATCGCCTGTTGAAGTGCGCAGATCAAACTGTCGATCGCTTTGGATCAAGCAGTTCCGTGTCGCTGTTGAGATGTCTGGATTTAGACTCGCGGGAAGCGCAGCGAGCGCCTCGGGCACAGAACAAGCGCGACCCTCAAGGCCCACGCAGTCGCCGATGAAGGTCCGCAGCACATCGCCCGCGAGCGGCACCGGCACATCGGTCGGTGCCGACCGCACCGCTCGAACCGCTTGCTTGCGTGCCATGCGCACCCGAGCCACGCTGGGGTCTCGGTTGCGAGCGTGAGCCACCCCAAACACCAACCATGCGGCGAAGTACGCCGCGGGCGGGGCCAAACCCAGCACCAGCATGGTCGATGTTGAAACCGAGTTCAATCCTCGGAGCATCGCACCAAGCCCGGACTCAAGAAGCCACTGTGCTTCAGAGCGGGCGATGTCGGCCATGCCGTCGGGCAAGGGTCGATCGTTGGGCGACGTGGCGAGGGTGGCCGGTTCACTCGACTCATCGTGGTCGGGCAATCCGATCGTGTTCGACGGGCGCACCTTAATCGTGATGGGCTTGCTCCAAGTCGTTCGATACTCGCCCGCCGCGCTATCAAAGTAAGAAAGCCCCACAGAAGGAATCTCCGTGACGCGGTCAGACCTTGCGCGGATTCGTGTGCTGAACGTTGCCACACCACCGTCGATGGTCGGCAGCAGCGGTGCGCCGGGCAGGCGCAGCCGCGAGTCGGGCCGCATGCTGCTTGCAAGATCCATCGGTGGCACGAGCGCGATCGGGTGCGGCCCGCGCACGCTCACCGTCAGTTCGATCGGTTCGCCCACACTGATGCTTGTCGGCTTCGCCGCAGTCTGAAGTTCGTAGACCCCGACCAGCCCTGAGAAATCTGCGGGTCTGTTGTCGGCGGGCAGTGCCCGCACTTCCAACCGAAGCGGCTCGGCGATCGTCACCTGCCGTTGCAAGACCGAAAGGTCGTCCCACGGGGCATCGGTGAATCGGCGAGGCCGTTGCCCAACCACGGCTTCATAGTCCACTCGAACCGGCCCGAGTTCGAGCGGGCCCGGAGATTGCGGAATGATCACCGCGTCGATCGAGAGCGATTGGCTCCGTCGGTTCGGCGTGCTCTGATCGTCGAGGCGGGCCAGAATCGGCTCGCCGTTGAGCGTGGTCTCGAACCATCGCGGGTCGCCGCCCGCCCGATTCGCGGCCTGTCGATTGCCCAGCGGCGATCCCGACATGGACGACTCAGGCCCCGGCACAAGGCGTGCGCGCTGGCTATCGAAGGGCATGGAGAAGCGAACGTTTCGAACCGGCTTGGGCACGCTCCACGTCGCCTTGATTGCGACAGGCTGACCCACATAGACCTGGGTTGACTCAACAGAAACCTGAAGCCCAAAGGCCGCGTCCTGCATTGGCTCAGCGATCTGAACTTTCACCGAGTTCGACCAGAGCGTTCTTGACGCTGAGCCTGAACCGACTGTGACCTCCACGGGGCCAAGCTCGAAGACGCCGGTTTGTGAGAATCTCGCCTCGTAGACCATGACCGTCGTCAACGACCGGCGGGTCGTGGTCTGACCGTTCACCGACATCGTGAAACTCGACGATCGATCTTCTGACCGCAGGTAAGAAACTTCTACTCCGTTGATCGTCGGCCAGACCGGCGGCTGTGCCTCACGCGTGCCGCTCACGGTCAGCACCAATGGCACGGCATCGCCCGCATAGCCGCGCTCAGGCATTGAGGTTTCAACAGAAATGGCATCGTTCTGCGCAAACGCGACGTGAGGCCAAGCCGCGAGGCAGACGCACGCCAACACCGCCGCGAACATCGCGGCCATCTTCCGGTTCAGGCCGAACGTTTGGAGCCTTACTTGCACGCGTTTCACCAGTCTTTCTCCACACGCGGCGGCTTGCCCGAGAGTTGCCGAAGCAGCCGCTCGAGCATCGCTCGCTCACGTCGCTCCTTATCCAGAATCTGTGCGGCGACGGGGTTGAAGGCCTCTTGCTTCTGGATTGGTTGGCCCGTGGGTTCGCCCTTGCCTGTTCGCTCGGCCTGATTGCGTTCGCCCCTCTTGCTGTCGCCCTCTTGGCCTGCGGCTTCGGCGGTTAAACCCTGTTGGCCGGAACTCTCGCGGCCCGATTCGGCGGGATTGTTCTGCTGCGTCTGGCCATCGGTGCCGTGATCGGACTGGCCCGGCTGACCCGGTTGTCCGTCTTGTTTCTGGCCTTGCTGCTCGCCCGCTTTGCCCTGACCCTGTTTGCCCTGACCCGGCTTTGCGGCATCGGGGTTCTGTTCGTCACCTTCGCTCGAGTTGTGCGGCTGGCCTTGCTGGTCATCGCCCTTCTGGTCTGAAGGATCGGATTGATCTTGTTTGTCTTGACCCTGCTTGTCCTGATCTTGGTCTTTCTTGGACTGCTCTTGCTCTTGTGCTTCCCGCAAGGCATCGATCAATCGCTGCGTAAGTTCGATGTCACGGGCCGTTTGCGCCTGCTCGCCCGAAGCCGAGAGCGACGAGCGAAACCAACGCTCCGCGAGTCGAAGGTGGTTGATCGCTTCGGTCGGGCTTTGCTTGATTGCGGTCACGCCGCGCTGATGTTCCAGTGCGCCCAGTGCTCGGCGTGCTGTTGCGAGAATCGCTGGGTCGGTTGACGATCGTTCAATCGCGCGCAGTTGCGACTCCGCCGCCGACTTCTCTGGCTCGGTGCGCACTCGGCAGAGGGCCGTGTTGAGTTCGGCTGCGGTTCGCAGTCGCGCATCTGCTGCCTGATTCGCGGCCGAGGCAAAGAGCGCTGCAGCGCGATCGGCCGATCCAGCCTCAACCAGTGCGGCACCCTCGCGCATCAGCCTGCGAGCGTCGGCATCGTTTGCCTGTGCAGGCGCGGCGGCCATTCCCAGCCCAATCGTGATCACCGATCGCCAGTGGACAGTCATGCGTTCCTCCCCCTTGTCCAGAACACGCCAAGTAAAGGCTCAACACACAGGCACAGCAGCGCCAGGCCCAATGGCCATTGGAACGACTCGGTCCATCGAACCGCGGGGCTTGCGTCCGTCTGTGTGCGCGAGCGGTCGCGCATAAGCCGCTCATAGACCCGGTCCATCTCGATCGAGCCTGTGCCGACGTTGAAGAAGACTCCGCCTGGCGTGGCCTGAGCGATCGCACGCAACGACTCGGCGTTCTGCCTGGTTGAAATCGGTCGGCCTTGATACTGCTGGGTGCTGCCCGCTTCCTGCGCTGGGATAGTTGCGCCGCTGAGTTCTGAGCCAAGCCCCAAGGCGATGATGCGCACCCCGGCCTCGGCGGCAGCGTTCGCGGCGGCCAGTCCGCCGGATTCGTGATCCTCACCGTCGGTGATCAGCACGATGTCTCGAAATGCTTCTGTCTGGTCCACAGCCTTGGCCGCGTTCTCTTCCACGCCCAGAAGTTCGAGCGCCGTACCAATCGCTTCACCAATCGCCGTGCCACCACGGCCGACCGAGTCGGTCGAGAGCGCCTCGAGCGCCAGTTGCGCAAAGCCCACGTCGGTTGTCAATGGACACTTGACCGACGCTGTGCCCGCGAAGGCCACGATGCCGATCCGCTCGCCGCGAACCGTCTCCATCGCGTCGCTGACCGCCAGTTTGGCCCGGTCAAGACGGTTGGGCCTGATGTCTTGGGCCAGCATGGACCGTGACACGTCGATGACGAACACCACTTCACGTGCGGGCCGCTGCACGGGCTTGGGTTCGGGCGAGTGTGCGGGCCGAGCCAGTGCAAGGCCAACCGAGGCGAAGGCCACCAACATCGCAGCGGTTCGCAACCAAAACCGCAGCGGGCGCGCTGCACCTGTCCACGGCCATCGCAAAGCCGAGCCGAACATCCGACGCTTCGACCGTCGATTGAGCCACAACGCCAGCAACGCTGTGCCCAGCAGCGGAAGCAGCAGCGTGAGCATCCAGAGCCATTGTGGGAGGAGCAGCCTCATGCGGCCACCCTTCGCAGTAGCGTTGCGCCCAGCACCATCTCAAGCACCACAAGCCCAGCGGCGGCAACGGCGAGCGCCGCGAATCGCTCAGCATAATCCACAAACTCGACCGTCTTCACGCTGGTTCGCTCCAGCCGATCAATCTCACCATAAATCGAGCGCAGCGCCGCACCGTCTTGTGCGCTGAAGTACTTGCCGCCGGTCATCTGGGCGAGTTCCTTCAGTTCGCTCTCGTCGATGCCCGAACTCATCGGCACCAGTTGCTCACCACCCAGCGGATCGCGCCGCACCACGTAGGCCGGTGCACCGGCGCCGATGCCCACGGTGTACACGCGGATGCCCCACTCTTGCGCCAGCGCTGCGGATTCCAAAGGCGAACGCTCGCCGGCGTTGTTCTGACCGTCGGTGAGAAGGATGATGACCTTCGACTTGATCCGCAGCCCACCGCTGCTGTTGTTCGCGGCTGAACTTGATCCAGGAGCGTTCGCACGCTCGTTGAGTTCTTGTTCTGCGTTTCGCAGCCGCGCTGCGGCGAGGGCCAACGCATCGCCCACAGCCGTGCCGTCCTCAAACTGTTGGAGCGCGGGGCGGATCGTGTCGGCCAGATCGACCAGGGCGCGTGGGTCTCGCACCAGCGGACAAGCCGTCTCAGCGATTCGTGCGAAACTCACCATGCCGATCAGGTCTGAGGGTCTGCCCGAGAGGCCCTTGCCGTCGCCCAGAAGAAAGTCGCGCAGCACACGCTTGACGACGTCGAGCCTGGCCAGCAACTGCCCGTCGAGTTCCATCCTGTGCCTCATCGATCCGCTGCGATCGACCACCAGCTGAATGGCGACGGCCTCGGTTGAGGTCTGCACGCGACCGATGCCCAAGCGCGGGCGGGCCATGGCGGCCACGATCAGCACCACCGCGAGCACGCGCAGCACGCCCAGAAACGGCAGCAGGCGTTGCCGAAGCGTGGTGGGCAAGTGTTCGAGCGCGCTCACGGTGGGAAGCATGGGGCCTCGAACGACTCCGTTCTTTCTGGACCATCTTCCCCTTCGCTCCGTTCGCCTCAGTTGCCACGCCAATATCAGCAGACCCACCGCGGGCAACAGCAGCAGCAACAGCCACAGCGAGTGCCATTGCATTCCCACAAGTGGCCCCAGCCAGCTGTCCATCGCCGCGAGCGTGTGAGATTGCTCCATCACGCGGCCCTCTCGATTGTCAGACGCTCAACCTCATTGGCGACGCCGCGGGCTGAAGCGATGGCTACAGGCCAAGCCCGAGCCCGCTCGCTCGCTTCGGGATGAAAGCGGCAGGTATCCATCGCGGCCACGCTCTCGACGGCCGCTGATCGCAGCGAATGCGGCACTTGCGGCCACTGGACCGTGCTTGTGCGTGCAATCACGCTCGTGCGGGCGACGCCGACTGATTCGGCGATGGCTGGTTGCAAGCCTGCCGCATCCAGCGTGTGCCTCAACTCTGTAGCGCTCAGCGTCAGCGCTCGCGGACCAAGTTCTGTTGCAAGCACTTCTCGCAAGACGTGATGCAGACGATCGAGAATCGCTGGTGTGGGCTGTGCCAGTGCAGAATGCGCCAGCGTGCCTCGATCACTTTCCAGATTCGCAAGCAACTCACGCAGCTGTTCCAAGGGTGTCACACGCGAAGCGTCGCCCGTTGATCGCAGCAGCGATCTCGCCACCAACAACAGCGGCAGAAGTAACATCGCCGCGCCAACGCCAAGTTGTGCCCAAACACGCGTCGCAATCGTTCGCGGTGGCGGAGCAGCGGCCAGTGGTGTGTCGCCGCTGAGCGCACCCGCCAACGCTTCAATCTCCGTCGGGGGGTTGTCTACCAGCGGACGAATCTCCAGTTCCATCGCGCTCAACTCGAGTGTTCGCACGGTTCCGTTACTCAACGGCACGGCCAGGCGAATCGCGGGGATCACACGCCGACCCGGCAAGAACGGTTCGTAGGTCACTCGCCGCGTGAACGTGACTTGTCCATCCTCTCCAAACTCCGGTCCTCGATCCGACGAGTCGATCACCGTCATGCCGTCGATGGCGTTGATCTGTGCGGGCCACGCGGGAGCCTCGGCCGAAGTGCTCGTCAGTGAGAGCGTTATTGCGAACCGCTCGGCGACGGTCAATTCGGTTGCTGAGAGTTCTTGTTGAAGCACCGGGCCGATCGTGTTCGCTTCGTCGCCGCTCGCGGGGTCTTCAAGCCTCGTTCTGCGAACGGTGCCCGCTCGGGCGTCAGTAGTCGAAAGTCGCGTCGGAGAATCAGCACGCTCTAGCATGTCATCACACGCCGCGAGCCCCAGCCCCACCGCGCCCACGAGCACGAGGAGCGCAGTGATCTGCATCGCATGGGTTAGACGCGCATCGGTCACCCGCGCTCTCATCAACCTGCAACGATTCGTGCTCGCGCGATGCTCCATCATCGTCGCTGCTCCCGCGCCAAGAAGAACCTCGCCAGCACGTCGCCAACACGCGACTCGGTATCGATCGTCACACGGTCAATGCCAGACGATCGCAATTCGCGTTCCAGCCGCTGGTTCGCCTCTTCCATGCTCATCCGGTACGCCAGTCGCACGGCTGCGCCCGACGTATCCATCGTCAGACGCTCTCCCGTTTCCGGGTCCATCACTTCCACAAGCCCCGCGCCGACAAGTGCTCGCTCTCGCTCGTCGCAAACTTGCACCGCGATGACCTCGTGCCGAGTTCGCAGCGAACGCAGATCACGCTTTGCCGAAACGCCCAGAAAGTCGCTGACGACAAAGATCACTGCGCGTCGGTGCAGCACCGATGCCAGACGATCTGCCGCAAGGCCCATGTCTGTGCCGAAGCCCTGCGGCTCAAACGCCAGCAGGTCGCGAACCAACCGCAGCGCATGGCGGGTGCCCTTTCGCGGCGGAACCCAACGTTCCACCACATCCGAGAAGAGCATCAGTCCCACTCGATCGCCCTTCTTCACGCCCGCAAAGCCGAGTATCGCCGCGACTTCCGCCGCGACGCGTCGCTTGGTTCGGCCTTGCGAGTTTGAGGCAAACAAGCCGGACGCCGAACAGTCCACAGCGATGACCACCGTCAACTCGCGCTCTTCGCTGAAGCGTTTGATGAATGGTCGGCCCGCGCGTGCGGTCACGTTCCAGTCGATGGTGCGAACATCATCGCCCGGCTGATACTCGCGCACGTCGGCAAACTCGATCCCGCGGCCCTTGAATGCCGACGAGTACTCACCCGCGAACACCTCGGTCACCTGGTGGCGCGTGGTGATTTCCAATCGTCGAACTTCTCTTGCCAGTTCCGCCGCGTTCATCCGCCGTGGTCTCCAATCGCTTGCATCGTCGCACGATCACTGCTGCGCGGACGGCGCATCGCCCCCCGTGCCACTTCGTATGCCTCAGCACGACCGCCCTATGGCACCGGCACATGATCCAGAATCCAGCGCACCACCACGTCGCTCGTCAGGTCCTGTGCTTCGGCCTCGTACGAAAGAATCACCCGATGCCGCAGCACGCTGTTCGCCACGCTCTTCACGTCGTGCGGCGTGACATAGGCCCGACCATCCAAGAACGCGGCGGCCTTCGAGGCGAGTGCCAGCGAGATGCTCGCTCGCGGCGAGCCGCCGAACTGAATCAGCCGTTCGCTCTCCGGCTCGCCGTAACGGGCGGCGCTGTTGTCTGAGTGGTTGTGGCCGTTGGTGTTCTCACGAGACGCAAGCCGATCTCGCGATCGTCCGGCGGCGCTGCGCCCCGGGCTACGTCCGGCGTTCAGGTTCATGCCCAGCCCCAGTGCATCGGGCGTTCGGGTCGCGTGAACCAACTCCACGATGTAGTCACGGATTCGATCGTCGAGATGCACCGCATCGACGAGCGTTCTCGCCGCAAGAATGTCTTTGGGGTCAATCACTGCGGCTGGTTCGCCACTGCTGCGGGCTGAAGCACTCGCCGAGGCACTCACGGTCTTTGCGTTCGCCTTCGCCATCGCGTCCACAATCCGGCGCTCTTGCTCCTTGCTCGGATAGCCCACAGTGATCTTGAGCATGAACCGGTCGACCTGCGCTTCGGGCAGCGGATAGGTGCCCTCCTGTTCGATAGGGTTCTGCGTGGCGAGCACCAGGAATGGATCGGGCAACGAATAGGTCTCGTCGCCGATGGTCACGCGTCGTTCTTGCATGGCTTCGAGCAAGGCCGACTGCACCTTGGCCGGTGCACGGTTGATTTCATCGGCGAGCACGAAGTTGGCGAAGATGGGGCCTTTGCGAGCGCTGAACGTGCCGTCGCGCGGGTTGTAGACCTGCGTGCCGATCAGATCGGCGGGCAGAAGATCGGGGGTGAACTGGATGCGCTTGAAGGCCGCATCAACCGAGCGCGCCAGCGTCGAAATCGCCAGCGTTTTGGCCAACCCCGGCACGCCTTCAAGCAGCACGTGGCCGCCCGTGAGCAGGCCGATCACCAACCCCCGCACCATCTCGTCTTGCCCGATCACGGTCTCATGAACCCGGCGCATCAACCGTGCGATCGGCTCAGCGCGCTGTTGAATCAGATCGGCAGTCGCCGCGGAACTCATCGTTTCACTCATCGATTGGGCTTCCTGTCATTGCCTTGGTCTTGCCATTGCCTTGGTCTGGGTGGCACCAGAATCGTTTGTGCGTACCTTCATGCCTTGGTCGAACTCATCATTGAACGCGAAGTCGCGAAGTTCTCGAAGCACGACGGGCGAAGAGAATCCGTCTACAGAAAGGCACGGAGGCGAGACTGAGGGCATGAAGGGGGAGGGGGGTAGGGGGAAAGGCGGTCGAGGGCTTCGATGGCATGAATCACGCTGCACGCTTCACGCCACTCCAAACTCTTCACCCTTTACCACGATGCGCTCGGCTCGATGCCCCGTCACCACTCTCAACGCCAGCACCTGAATCCAAGTACATCCTCCCTCAAACTCAAACCTCAAGCCCGCACCTCAAACAAAAACTCAATCTCCACCGGCACGCCCAGCGGCAATCCGCTCGACCCAACCGCTGCGCGAGCGTGCCGTCCCGGCTCACCAAACACCTCAATCAGCAGTTCCGATGCGGCGTTGGCCACCTTCGGATGCTCCCGGAACGAGGGTTCGGATGCCACAAAGCAACCCACTCGAACGACGCCCGAAATCGCCGCCAGCCCGCCGACGTGCTCGAGCGCTGACCTCGCCGCAGCAAGCCCGTTCAGCGTGCATTGCACGGCACAGGCCCGGGCCATTTCCAGCGTCACTTCGCCGGGCACTCTTCCTAGAGCCAGCGGCTGGCCGTCCTTAAAGGGAATCTGCCCTGAGATGAAGAGCAGGTTGCCGCTGAGTCGAGCGGGCACATAGGCGGCCACGGGAATCGACGCAACGGGCAGTTGCAGGCCCAGAGCTGCCAGTCGAGACTCGGGTGTTTCTGATTGCATGTTCTTGTTCCACAGGTATTTATGATGTTTTGGTGCCTGCAGTGTGGAGTACCTCTAGCCCAATCCGGCTTGGACTTGACGAGGCCAACGGCTTGCTTTCGGCTCTCCCGTGCTGCACGGCTCCAGCAGCCTACCCGACCATTCTGGCCCGGGCCTGTCGGTTGCCGAGTGAAAAAGGCCTCCGCATCGCAACCCTCTGCAACCGCCCGATTTGACTTGCGTACCGGCTGTGGTACTTTGTATGTGTACGTACACGTGCATGTGGTGTCGGGAAAGGCTGAGGTCGCGATTCCGTTCGCAACCGTACTCATGGCCGCCGTTTGGTGGCCCGCGTCATCTGGCGATCGACGCACTTCCCCACGCCGACAATCTGGTGAGCGACGGCATCGAGTCCTTCTCTGTCCTTATGGCGATCATCTGATTAGCCATGACCATAACTGTGTTCATGGTAGAGAAGGGGCTGCAAGGATTGCCTCTCGTTGAGTCGGTCCGCAAATGCGAGCCTCGGGCCAGTGCCTGAAGCGCGAACTTGCCACGGCGGACTTTCGAGTGGGATTCACAAACGATGTCGAGGCGCTGAGATTCGTCCGATCGACGCCGCGTCGGGCTTCTTTGGCCAGAAGCACGATCCGTTCGTCGATCATCCCGTTCTCGCCGCGTAGTCGGCAAGAGTGGGCCGCTCGGCGGTGAAAGGGCCTGGGTTGAATCACTGGTCAGAGAGCACCCGTTCAGGTGCGTGCATTGTTTGGGATGCGACCACATTCAACCCGACCCCGATCAGCCCTGTGGGAAGTTTGGCGTGGTGCGATGCTCGGCACGTCGTCGGCATCGCAAGCAGTGAGTTTCAGACTATTTTCTTTGGAGATTCGAACATGAAGAAGCGTGGCTTTACGCTCATCGAGTTGCTGGTGGTCATCGCGATCATCGCGCTGCTCGTCGGCATCCTCCTCCCGGCTCTGGGCAAGGCTCGTCAGAGCGCCCGGCAGTTGAAGTGCTCCACCCAGGTCCGCTCGGTGGTGCAGGCCATGGTCACTTGGGCCAACAACAACCAGTCTCGCTACCCCACCCCCAGCGATCTGGACACCGCGAACCAGACGGTTGCGGCAACGGGCGACCTCAAGAACGTCACCGGCAACATCTTGTCGCTGCTGATTTTCAACGGCCACATCTCGGCTGAGATCTGCGTCTCGCCCTCCGAGACCAACACCGGCAACATCGAGAACCGAACGGCCTACCAGTTGACCAACCCCTCGAATGCGGTCAACGTTTCGAAC
>JBGSRG010000433.1:0-2651 GCA_041737685.1 Phycisphaerales bacterium
GAGTTCGCGGATGGCGGCGATGGAGAGGGCCGGGGTTGGGGAGACGGAGGGCGAGGCGGGCGGGAAGGGCGGTATGGGCGGCGGGGCACTACGCTGGGCGTCGGTCATGTGGTGACTGTATTCGGAAGCACAAAGCGGGAGGCTGGTGGCGTTGAGCGTTGATCACCCGTTTATTCATGCGGCGCTGGTGGTGGGCGCGGTGGTGGTGGTGGTGCAGGCGGGGTATTGGTGCGCAGTGTGGGTGGAGCTGTTGGCGACGATGCGACGGTTGCCGACGGGGCGCAGTGCTGCGCGGCGGCTGAGAAGTTCAGAGGATGGGCGGCGGACCGAGCGGGTGTGCGTGGTGGTGCCGGCGCACAACGAAGAAGCGCAGATTCAGGTGATTGCGAGGTCGTTGCTTGCGCAGACGCACGGGCGGTTGCGCGTGGTGTTTGCGCTGGATCGGTGTACGGATGGGACTCTGGCGAGGCTGCGAGAAGTGGTGGGCGAAGTCGTGGGCGAGGCTGATTTTGGTGGCGAAGCGCGGGTGACGATCGTGGAGGTGAGCCAGTGCGCTGAGGGTTGGGCGGGCAAGTCGCACGCGATCTGGCGGGCGGTGAACGACACGGCGGCGGGACGAGAGGCGGAAGTGCTGGTGATGGTCGATGCGGACACGGAGTTGGATCCGCGGTGCATTGAGGTTTCGTTGGCGATCGCGGAGGAGCGGTCGTTGGATCTGCTGAGCCTCCTGAGCACGCTGACACATGATGCATGGTTTGAGCGTGTGGTGCAGCCAGCGGCGGCGATTGAGTTGATGCGGCAGTATCCCATTCGGCGGGCGAACGCGTCGGCGGACGGGCTGGCGCGCCGGCCGTTTGCGAACGGGCAGTTTATTTTGGTGAGGCGCAGCGCGTACTTCGAGACTGGCGGGCATGGGGCGATCTGCGGTGCGATCCTTGAGGACGTGGCGTTGGCCCGGCTCTTTGCAGAGCACGGCAAACGGACGGGCTTGTTGTTGGCCAGCGGAATGGTCTGCTGTAGGATGTATGCGAACTTTGAGGAGTTCTGTCGCGGCTGGAATCGGATCTTTCGGGAGAGCGTGCGCCAGCGGGCGACCAAGTTGCGGGCTTATGCGGGGCGGCTGCGGGTGATGAGCGTGTATCTGCCGTTGGCGGCGGTGCTGAGCGTTGTGTTGGGGGCTGTGTGGTTGGGCGTGGGTGCAAAGGACGGAGAGGGCGCGGTTGGTGTGGCCGACTGGGTGTGGTGGGGCTGGGCTTGGTGGGCCTTGGCGTGGGTGTGCGTGGTGGTTGGGGTGGTTGGGGTCGGGGCGTTTGGTTCGTTGATCGTCACGGCGTATGCCCTGGGGCGGTCGGGGTGGGGGTGGGCTGTGGCGTATCCCGTGGGCTCGTGGCTGGTTGCTCGCATTCTGGATCGGGCGGCGGCGGATGTGAAAGCGGACGAGCCGATCATTTGGGCGGGGCGAACGTACCATGCTGGTTCAGCGAGCGGCTCGTGAGATAGGTTTGGGGGGGGTGGGGTGTGGGCGGCGGTGCGTTTGGAAGGGGCGGATCGGGGCAGGTGCGCAGCGCTTGACAGTGCGGCGATGGGCTGATGGCCAACGGCAAGATCAGACAAGTTCGGTTTGTGGCGTGTGCAGCGAGTATCGCGTTGCACATGCTGTTGACTGCGGGGGTGGCGAGCCGCACGCTGGAGATGGGTGCCGAGGACCAGGGGCGCGGGCGGTTGGCGCGCGAGTCGCGGATGATGCTTCGGTTCGAGCCGCCTGACGTGGAGTTGGCGGAGAAGCAACCCAAGCCCGAGCAGAAGCCTGAAGTGGTGGTGGTTCGGCCGCCGGAACCGGTGATGGAAGAGTTGTTGCTGGGGTCAGCGGATGGTGGGGATTTGCCGTCGAAGAACTGGGTGGGCTTTGCGCAGTCAACGGAGCATCGTGCGCCGATTGCGGAGGTGAATCAGCCGCAGTTGGACTTGGAGGCGGGTGGGGGCGATCGGCCGGGCGAAGTGGTGGAGGCGGCGCGGGAATCGGAAGCGGTGGCGCTGTCGGAGCCGGTGGCGAACGTTGAGCCGGCGTTGCCGACGGAGCAAATGCCGACGGAGGCCGTTCAGAATGAGGCCGTGCAGGTTGAGCCGGAGCCTGAGCGGGCGGCACGCGGTCCTGATGAGCCTGCACGGATTGAGCCGGCGCAGACTGAGCCAGTGAAGCGTGAGCCAGCGCAGAATGAACCATCGCAGACCGAACCTGATTTGAGGAAGCCCTTTGAGCCGGATGATGCCAGAGGGCCTGTGGAGCGATTGGAAGGGCTTGAGGAAGCATTGCAAGAGGCCACGCCAAGCCCCGCAGTTCCCAACCCCGCGCGGATGCCGGAACCTGTTCTGGAGATTGGTGAAGAGGCGATTGCGGGGGAGCGGTTTGAGGGTGCTCCGCCGGGAGTGCTGTGGGAGTTGGTGGAAGCGGTCGGGGCGTTGATGGAGGAGCGGGAAGCGGCGCTCGAGCGACTGGAAGCGATGACGGACTCAAAGGCTAGCGGTGTTACGAACAGCGAGCAAAGCGCGACTTCAGTGCCCGTAGCGTCGCCGGTTCAGCCGGTGGTTCAGCCGGCGGTGGCGGTGCCGGCGGCGGATGTTTCGGCGGGTCGGTTGGCCGCGCAGAACCC
>JBGSRG010000178.1:0-5238 GCA_041737685.1 Phycisphaerales bacterium
ACGCCCCAACCGACGCACGCACAACCGCCCGCGACTCTCGGCTCAACCCGGCCAGCACATACAGCCCGGCGCGTGGGCCTTGCAGTCTTGGCACCGCAGCAGGGGTGAGGTCGGGGGTTGGCGGGCGTTGGGTCATCACCCCAATCCAAGGCCGCCGATACACTCAGCGTCGGCCTCGTCTTCCGATTCGAGATTTGGGGCAACTCCGCCCTGCAACCGCATTCTAAACCCTTCTACCCCGCCGATCTCGCCCCCCGACTCACTCAGCACAAGTCGCCCCGCCTCGCAACCTCAGGAGACGCCATGGACGGCGAACCACAGCCCAAACAAGCCAATTCCGCTGTGCCCAATCTCGCTACAGCACCAGAATCCGCATCGGCCAGCCCCCCGCCTTCGTCGGCCTTCGGCACCACACAGTCCGCTGCCGAAGCACCGGTACCCGCCGCTGCCGCCATTCCCCTCTGGATGCCAATGCTCATGCTCGCAGCGGGTGCTGCCATAGTGCTCATAGTGGCGCTGCAGTTTCGCCGGGGCTTGCGGTCGGCCGCCAGAACCAAAGCCTCGCAAGGTTGGAGCGACAGCCGTCCATCGCACGCCGGATCTGCGGCCCGCAGCACCCCCTCCCCGCAATCGCCTCTCACGGCGTTCATGATCAATCTCTCTGCGAGCCTGCGCGAGCGGCTATTTGGCTCTGGTGTTGCACCAAGTCGCACTGTTCTCACGCTGACCACCAACAACCAAGCCAACGCCTTCAACCCGCCGCCCGCTTCCTCTTCTTCCCCTGCCCCACACACCGCCCCATACGCCGTCGCGGAGATTCGCCAACTCCATCGCGACCTCATCGAACTTGCGCAGCGGCAGGCCGTCGAGGCCGATCTGCGTGCATCGCGGCTCGAAGACCTCATCGCCAAGGCCGATGAACGCATTGAACGCAGTGAACGAATCGAGCGTGTCCAGCGAGCCGACCGCGCAGACCGGCCGCCAAATCCAGCAGATCAGCCCCATATAATGCCAAGCCACTCGCCTCACGTAAAGCCCTACTCGCCCGAGGTCCAAGTCATCTCACGAGCAGTCACGCCGGTTTATGCAGGCCAAGTGCCAGCCACCGCCGTCGCTCCACCGTCCCAACCAACCGCCACATCCCAAACAACTCCCACTGTTCAGCCAGCAACCGCCGACCGCAGCGCAGAGGCGCTGCAAGCGCAAATCTGCCAACTCGCCGATGCCGGACACTCGCCGCTCGAAATCGCCAAGCGACTGGGCCAGCACACCGGCAAGGTCGAACTGATCCTCGCTCTGCGCCGCTGACTCCCGTCCCCCCCGCGAACTCGGCGAACCTCCCGACCTCAGCCCTTGCTCTTCAAAGCCGCGTCGAGACTCAGCACCTCAAACGCCACGTGCGCGGCCAGCAGCGCCGTGATCCCCGCGTGATCCCGATCTGGCAAGACCTCAACCACGTCAGCGCCCGCAAGATTCACACCCACGCACGATCGGACCAGTCCCAGCGCTTGCGCCGACGAAAGCCCGCCGATACTCGGGGTGCCCGTGCCGGGTGCAAACGCCGGATCAACACAATCAATGTCAAAGGTCAGATAAGCCGGCGCGCCGTCGATTTCCTTCACAAAGGTCCGGATCGGAGCATCGCCATTCGCGCCCAGATCGTCCGGAGTCAGCACTCGCACCCCATGGTCACGGGCATAATCCAGATCGCTCGGCGTGTTCAGCGGCCCCTTGATCCCGATCGAGAGCATCCGCTTCGGATCGACCAGCCCCTCTTCAACGCATCGCCGAAAGGGCGACGCGTGTCCCCATCGCTCGCCCCACACCTCGTCCACGGTGTCCAGGTGTGAATCAAAGTGCAAGAGCGCCAGCCCCCCCGTCGGCTTCCCCGCCCGTGCCCACGCCGCGGCGATGTTGGCATACGCGATAGAGTGGTCGCCACCGAGCGCAAGGCACTTGGACTTGCCCGCGTCGGGCAGCGTACCGGCAAACGCCCGAACCTGCTCGGCGTTCTCCTTGCACGAGTAAGGCGAGACCGGCGCATCGCCCGCATCCGCTATCGACAACGCGCCACACACGTCAACGCCATGCGCCATCGAGTATCGCTTCAGGTACTGCGACTCGTCGCGGATCGCGCGCGGTCCAAACCTCGCACCCGGCCGGTAAGTGACCCCGGCATCGAATGGCGCACCGTAGATCAGCCAATCCAGCGGCCGGTTCTCGGCTTTCACGTCTTCCAACCGCGGGTATCGACCAAACGTCACAAGCCCGGCGAAGCGGGGCGAGCGGCGAGGGTCGGGCAGTTCGGTCTTACGTGTCATGCGTGTCATGCGGTGCGCTTCTCACAAGAATACGTGTCGTCGCTTGTTCCAGTCTGTGCAGGGCATGATGCAGCCCAAGTCTCAGGCCCGAAGCCCCTCGCCCCGCCGCGCAGGCACAATGCGCTGCGGCAAGTGTGGATCGTCCGGATCGTACGGAACGGCGTCAAACTCGAAACTGGGGCGGTTGAACCGAACCCGCCTGCGGAGCGCGATGCTCACGATCAGCCCCGTCATCAACCACGAACTCAGCATCGAACTGCCGCCATAACTGACAAACGGCAGCGACACCCCGATCACCGGCAACAGCCCGACAGTCATGCACACGTTGACAAACGCCTGACCGGCAACGAACGTCATCAAACCCGCCACCACGAGCCGGGCAAACGGGTCGCGACTGGTCGCCGCCGTCAGATACGCACCCACAAACCACATCGCATACAACAGACCCACCAGCAGCGCCCCAACAAGCCCAAAGCGGCAGACGATGATCGGAAAGATCATGTCGTTGTGCCGCTCCGGCAAGCGATTGAACCGAATCAACGCCCGCGCTTTGGCGTCGGTGTTACCCAGCACGCCGCCCGAGCCAGCAAGCGTGCGCGCCGTCACCATCTGATAGTTGATGTCGTGCGCCCCCTTTCGCGGGTCTTTCATCATCTGCATCAGTCCAACGATCCGCTCTTTCTGGTGCGGCTTGAGCAGTGGATAGGCCACGGGCGCGGCGAGCAACGCACACAGCACCACCACCGCCAGATGCTTGGTCTTGGCCCCCGAGACAAAGAGCATCGCAAAGATCGCTGGCACAAACAGCGTCGCCGTGCCCAAATCTGGCTGGAGGATAATGAGCGCCATCGGCACCGCCGCGATCAGGCCAAAGCCGATCAGTCCAAGCAGCGTTCGCTGGCTTTCGCGATAGCGCAGCACGTCAGCCATGACCAGCACAAAGACAATCTTGGCCAGTTCGGCGGGTTGCAGGTCCAGCGGGCCAAGATCGATCCACGCACGAGCACCATTGCGCGGCCGCACAATGCTCGTCGGCACGAAGGGAATGAGCAGAAAGACCAGCAAGCCCAGAACGCCGATCGCGGCGGGCCAGATGAACAGCCGGATCCAGCGATAGTGCGGCAGACAGATCGCCGCGGCTGCCAGCATGCCCGCAGCAAGAAAAATCAACTGCTTCATCACGGCACCCACCAAAGTCACCGGCAGCATTCCAGACTCGGGCGGATCCTGCGCTCCTAGGTCAATCGCATACACGCCCAAGAGACTTAGCAACACCGCAGCAACAACGCAGAGCCACACCCCGTTCTTCAAGGTGGCTTCAACGCTCAGAATGCCACTAGACTGCTGCATCAGTGGTTCGACTCGCTCAGGCGTCATCAGACTCTGCTCGAAACTCGCGAAGTTTGGTTGAACCGGATGGTTGACGCAACCACGCTCAGACCCACCCACCACTCACTGTTGATCGGCTTTCAGGTTGTTCGGGGTCGATGCCAAGTCGGGCAGGTAGCCCTCGGCCACCAGCGCCCGAACGGTCAGGTTGGCAATCGGCCCAGCGCATCGACCACCTGAGCCGCCGTGATCCACCACCACCGCGATGGCATACTCAGGCACGTCGCCCACTCCCGCCAGCAGCACGCACCAGGCGTGATCGCCGTCGTAGACCGCTTCGCCCCCGGCATATCCAAGATCGGCCCTGAACGGTGCCACGTCCGCAGTGCCCGACTTGGCCCAGACCGTTATCCCCGGTACATCAAAGATGCGTTCCTTCTTCGCCGATCCATCCGGCATCGGATACGTAACGCTATAGGTCGTACCGATCGGCGTGCTGGCACCCATCTTCAGGCCGTCGAGCGCTTCCTTCACCATCGCGGGCGCAAAGCCCAACTCCGATCGTCGGATCGGCGCGTCAACGCGGATTCTGGGTATCAGCCGAACGCCGCCGCGAGCAAGTGTTGCGTAAGCGTCGGCCGCGTGCAGCGGCGACCACGCAATCGGACCCTGGCCGATGCCCATCAGTATCGCCTCGTCCAGCGTGCTCTTGGCGGGGTCTTTGGGCAAGGCACCGGCGTACTCAGGCCCGATGCCCAGGTTCCATCGCTCGGCCATTGGGCCAACGCCCAGCGCCGAGTACAGCGCGTAAATCCCCTTCTGCCCTAGCCTTCTGCCCATCTCAAAGAAGTAGATGTTGCACGAACACGCCACGGCCTCAGCGCTGCCCGGCGCGTGGCCCAGATGATCGGTGTGCGTGGTGTGAAACTGCTTGTAGATCCAACAGCGGTACAGCAGCGGTTTGTCCGGAAAGAAGTGCCCAACACAGTCGATATGCTCGCCCACACTCACCTTGCCCGCCGCGTGCGCACCGTTGAGAATCAGCGGCTTCACGATCGAACCGGGCATATATGCCTCGGCAGTAGCTCGGTTGAGCGTCGGCTTGGCATACCGGTCCTTCAGCATCTGCTCATAGCCTTCGGCCAGCGTATCACGAGTGAAAGTGGGTGCGCTCACCAGCGACAGAATGTCGCCGGTCTTCACGTCCAGAACCACAATCGCGCCGTTCAGCGGCGTTCCGATCGGCAGATCTCGCGGCAACTGAGGCGCCTCTTCAAGATCCTCCGGCCTCGCGGCGTGGTGCCATCGCTGGGCCACGGCAAGACCAAGCGCCGGATCGAACAGCGCTTGCAGTCTGGCCTGCAGCATCGCGTCGAGCGTCAGCGTCATCGATCCGCCGTCAACCGGTGCCGTGGTCTCGACCTCGCCAGTATCGAGGTGGCGCGTCCGCACGCCGCGCGTGCCGCGAAGGTCATACTCCTGCGAGTACTCCAGTCCCGATGCGCCGACCAGATCGTTGGGCAGATACCTTCCACGATCGGGGCCGAGCGACCGTACCGACTGACCGCTCACCGTTCCTCCGGCTCCG
>JBGSRG010000438.1:0-10346 GCA_041737685.1 Phycisphaerales bacterium
GAGAGCGGCTGAAGGATCGGGGCACCCCGATAGACGCGCGATCAAGGGGGCGGGGACGAGTCGAGACCTAGGAGATGGGAGAGCCTCATGATAGGAGTTCGGGCGAGGGGCGCCGCCCGATGAGCTCGGACAAGACGAGGAGGCGAGTTGCTCTTGCAACGACGCAGTTTGCCGATATCTTGTGCTCTAAGCACCGCTTGGGCTGGCTTTGGAGAGGGGGCCGTCAGCGCAGTCTCGGGCAGGGCAGCGCTGGCGAGTTGGGTCGCTGTGGACCCATCGTTCCACAGATTGTGGCGGGGATGGGCACCACCAACTCGATCCATACCTACCAGTTGCGCAACGCCATCGTGACGGGAGTCACCCACTCGATGGGTCCGTGCTGCGACGGCACGCACGTCCAGCTCGAGTCGGCGTTTTTGTCGGCGAAGGAAATCCGAGTCAGCAGCCCCTGCGGCAGTCGAAACCGGAACCTGATGAGCGGGCAGGGAGGCTGGCGTTGCCGTGGAAGACAGAGTCGGTAACCCACGGATACGACAAGGTTTGTGGTCACTTCGTTCGGGCATGAACGAACTCTGGACGGGCTTGGAGATCCGTGTTGCACCGGCTCCGTCGCGCGGCGCAGTTCGGAATTTTTGGCTCTTTTCCAAAGATTCGCGCTTGCGTGACTCACTTTGGCGCTGCACGACCGCTAGCCTTTTCCTGTCTTCGGCGCGTGCCGGGGAGAGAGAGGCAGCCTCCAACCGAGCTGCGTGTGTTTCCCGGGTGAGCAGCCCGGGCGATTTGGCTTCTTGCCGGCGTTTGCCGAGCGGGTGCCATACAGGAGATAGAGAGATGAAGAAGACAATGGCATTTGTGGGCGGCGTGGTCGCGTTCTCGGCGGCGGCGGGCGCTGCGGTTTCGTACACGGGCGTTCCGTACAGCGAGAACTTTGATGGATTGGTCGCCGCATCTCCGACGCCGTTCTCATCCACGACCGGCGTGCAGGTAGCTGTTCCGGGCGTGAGTGACTGGGAAGCAACCCGCTGGGCTGGTACGGCTACGACTGCCATGCCATATGCCACGACCGCAGGCACCAACAACGGAGGCGGCATGCACAACCTCGGACTCGTCGGCGACGGCGAGCGTGCTCTGGGAGGATTGGCTTCGGGTGGTCAGCAGCCCGCTTTCGGTGTGGCGATCACCAACAACGGCACCGATGCCCTCGACTCGTTCAGCGTGACCTTTGACACCGAAGAGTGGCGTCGCGCGAACGGCTCAACGGCTGTTGTGAACACCACCCTCTTCGCGTGGGGCCTGTCCACCTCGGCCGGTCTTGATGCCACGAACTTCCTGACCAGCGCGCTGATGACGCTCGACGCTCAGGGCGACCTGATCTCGCAGGCCCCCGTGGCCACTTCAACCGACGCGAATCTGAACACACCCCTGTCGACCGCGGTCGTTGTGACGATCAGCAACATCAACGTGCCGGTCGGCGAGACCATCTTCCTGCGCTGGCAAGATGGGGATCAGTTCGGCAGCGATGCCGCGCTGGCGGTTGACAACTTCAACTTCCGTGCCACGTTCGTTCCGACCCCGGGCGTTGCGGCGCTGCTAGGCCTGGGCGGCTTGCTGGTTGCGCGTCGTCGTCGCTGATGAATGACCGCCAGCCGATCCTGATCGATTGGCGGAGTGTTCAAAGTACGAAGCCCTATCGCAACGCCGGTCCCATTGAGGGGCCGGCGTTGTGCGTTACACCCATAGGCTTTCGCACCGTGGCCGCATCGCGATGATCGACGGGCGGGTGGGCGATCTAAACTGCCGCATGATGTGTGAACAAACAGGCGTAAGACGAATGCGGCGAGCGGTGCTCGCTGGTGCGCTTTCGATATGTGTCTCTAGTGGGCCGATCACTGCGGGTTCGGTCGAGATTTCTGGGCCATCTTTGGCGGAGACGGTTCTTACAGCGACTGCCAGCCAGCCGGATCTCGCAGCGACTGAAGCCCCGGGCAGTTCGGATGCGCAGAAGCCGGTATCGCTTGATGCGCTGCCGCCGATGTTGCGTCTTGGTGCGCGAGTTGGTGCGATGTCACAGCGGATTCCCGCCGCGCCGGTGGTGGTGATCGCCAATGACGGCGAGTCGTATCGTTATGCCATTTCGAAGTGGCGGCTGACGTTGCGGTTTCCGGTGCTGATCGACGACGGGTCATGGGCTTCTGCGCAGCGCATTGCCCGATTCGTTCGGGCGTACAAGCCGTCGAGCGTGCTGCGTGTTCGCGCACCCGGACAGAAGGCCGGAGCAGAGGGAGAGCCGGGAGACACGCGACGATCCGACCCGGCGGAGTTGGTCAAAGAGATGGACCGCGCCATCGCATCGGCGTGGACGATTCGCGCTGAGGATGAGCCGATTCCTGCTGAGCGACTCGGGGAACTGTGGTCACAACTCAAGTTTGAGCCGTTCGGTGTGATTGTTGCGGACCCGAGCGACCCCACGTGGCCCGCAGCGGTGGCGCTCGCGGCGGGGCACGGGCAGCCGGTGCTGTGGTTGCCTTATCCGAAACAGTTCGCGGGAAATGTGGGCGGCACGTTGACGGCCGATGAACTGCGCGAACTGAACGAGGCGATCACGCAGCGGCTGCGGGCGATGGGCCGGCCATTCGAGGGGTTGGGTGATGACATTGATGCGTTGACACTCTGCTTCGACGGGCCGATCAAAGTTGCGCCGTCGAGCACTGACAAGGCGTTGCAGATCGCGCTCTCGGACTGTTTGGGCCGGGTGTTTGATGAGCAGCAGCGACCGGGCTCGAAGCGCTGGGCGTGGTGCGGGCAGATTGTCGGGGGTGGAGGCGGCGGCGGGCCGGGGGGCAGCGGCGGCGAGTCGAGCGCGGCGTATGACGCCATGTGTTCGCTCTTTCTGCGGGCGCGGATGGCGTGGCTCTTTGACGGCTATGACGACAAGGAGCCGTACAGCGCGTATGACGCGACGCTCGCGGCGACGGCGCTTGAGCGCGAGGGTGTGCGGACGGTGGTGGATGACAACGACAGCCGGGGCGCAACGGACTTTCGCAAGCGTGCGGCGGGGATTGGCTGGCCGTGGCGTGACCGCTATGGAGCCGGCCGCGAACCTGCGGCTGGCGAAGATCGGAATGATGGCAAGGCCGCCGCCGCTGCATCGCTCAGGCGCGGCATCGACGCCGAACTCATCATGGTGAACACTTCGGGTAACCCGGAGTTCTTTGACCTCAAGCCCGGACAGGCCAAGCCGGCGGACTTGCCGATTCTTTGGCATCCCGCGGCGGTCTACTTCGTGCATTCGTGGAGCGCTGCGAACCTTGCGAATGTGGAGTTCATCGCGGGTCGCTGGCGACAGCGCGGCGCTTACGCGTACTGTGGTTCGGTACACGAGCCCTACTTACAGGGCTTTGTGCCGACACCCGTGGTGGCAGCACGGCTGGTGGCGGGCGTGCCCTGGGGCGCAGCGGTTCGACTCGAAGAGGGGCAAGCGTGGAAGATTGTGTGTCTGGGCGATCCGCTGATGCTGGTACGCGGCGATGTGCCAAAGTCGGCACCGGAAACGGGGCGATTGACGTTCGAGGGGTTGAGCGACGTCAATGACGAGATGGTGCTTGCGCTCAAGGCGCGTGAGTTTGGCAAGGCGCTTCGCGATCTCACACTGATGGCTCGATATCGTGATGCGGTGAAACTGTTGGCGGCGATCGCCGCCGAAGCGCCAGCGGGCGGAGGCTTGTCAGCAGCGGAAGCGATGGAAGGGCTGGGCGCGGCGTACTTCGATGCAGAGCCTGCGCTGTTTGCTCGCGTCGTTGGGACAGCGCTGGAACGGATTCGCCTGAGCCGGGAGTGGGGCAGCAGCGCGATAGTGGATATGGCCTGGCAAGCGATGTGGCCGCGGTTGGACTTCTTGACCCCGGAAGAAGTGGAGGCTTTGGGCCGAAGTCAGCGCGGTGCAACGCGCGATCGAGACGCTTCGGAGTATCAACGTGCAGTGCAGGGCGTGCGGGGTCGGTGAGGCGCTTGTCTCGAACGTCAACGTGTTGAGACCTTGCTGATCGAGCCGTCGCGATCGACAACCACCGCTGACCAGCCGTGACGCGCCGTGGTGAGCCACGTTCTCAAGGCGGGTCGATCGGGTCGCGGCGGCAAAAAGAACTCGGGCATGGCGTTGGCCCAGCGTGTGTCCGACGCGCGGCGGGGGCCGGTGGATTGCAGGACCACCGACGGGTTGACGCGGCGAAGCAGTTCTGCCGCGGGCTCATTGAAACTGCCGTGATGCGGGATTTCGAGAATCTCGGCACGCAGCGCGTGGCGCTGAGCCTGCGCGCTTGCGCTGTTGTTCGAATCGCTCGCGTGTGTTTCAAGCAACAGCGGCAGGGCGAGCCTTGAGGCATCGCCCGTAAGCAGGATGGAGCGCACTTGTTCGTTGCTGCTGGTCTGCACCGCCACCGGAACATCGAAGCGTGCGACCATTGACAGATCGTTCGGGTCAATGCGCCGGGGCGCTGGGTCGAGATTGGCCAGTGCCTTGCTGTCGGGCCAGAGGATGTGTACTCGGGCGTGCCCAAACTGCAGTTGCTGACTGGCACTCACGGCCTCAAAGGGAACGGAAAGGCCGGGAGCGGTCATGTGGGCGTGGAACTCAGCGACGGAGCGCTGCCAGCCCGGCGCGTTAGCGGTCTGGCCGCGCTGGGCAGCGTCCATGAATGGTTCGGTGGTCACGATGCGGTCGATCGGAATGACCCTGGCAACATCGGCCAACGCCGCGAAGTGATCGATGTTGGCGTGCGTGATGAAAGCCGTGTCGATTCGCGCGATGCCGAGCGCCCGGAGCGCGTCGGGCAACGCTCGAGCACCCAGGAATGGGTTGAGCGAGCCACAATCCCAGAGCGCTGTGCGGTCGTCAGATCGAAGCAGCAAGCAGGTTCCATCGCCGACAGCGATCGAGTCGATACGCAAGAGCGTTCGCGACGGGAGCCTGCCTGCAGAGTGAATCGCGAGTGCGAACCAGAGCGCATAGCCGGCGGTGAGTAGCAGCGTTGTGCGATCCTTCACTCGGCCGCGCTTCAGCCACCACACCGCCAGCGCCGAACCGGCCACGGCAAGTCCGGCAGAGATGGGCGGCAGTCGCAGCGTGCCAGCGGGGACGGCGTCGAGCAGGTAGACCAACCTGACCAGACCCAGGCCCATCGTGTCGAGCAATGGCGAGAGCCACGATGCTGCTTCGGGCCACAGTGCGCCGACGAGCAGGGCGACGTATCCGAAGGCGATGAACAGCGAGCAGAGCGGGCCGACGATGAGCGTGGTGAATGGCGCGAGCATGCTGACCAGACCGGTGTGGTAGACCACGATCGGCGTGGCGACGGCCCAGGCCGTAAGTGCTGAGGTCATGGCAAGCTTGCACCCGCGCCAGAACGAGCCGAGTGCTCGTCTGGCGCGCATGCCCGCTCGTTCGGCGCGAGCCTCAGCGGTTGTGCCGACTGGCAGCGCCGGACGCTGCACGCCGCGAAGATCAGGACCAAAGAGCCTTTCGCACGCGCCGGGGGCAACCCAGACGAGCGCGCCGACGATGCAGAACGTGAGTTGAAACCCCGGCGTGAAGGCGTCGAGCGGATGCACGATCGCGATCACCAACGCGAGCCAGCCGAGAATAGTGAGCCGGTCGTATCGGCGACCGGCGTTCTCTGCGGCGATGAAGCACATGACCATCAGGCCGCCGCGGAGCGATGGAGCTTCGAGCGGCAGCACGATGAGATAGAGCGTGATGACCAGGCAAGCGATGAGAGGTTCAAGACCGCCGCGATCGCCCGTGAGCCGTACGAGCAGCACGACAAGCCCGGAAAGAACGACCATATTGAATCCGGAGATCGCGACTAGGTGTGTCAGGCCCAGGCGCGTGAAGGCGTCTGTGATCTGCGGCAGGTGCTCTTCGCGTGCGCCAAGCAACATCGCGGCGAGAAGCGCGCGGCCTTGCTCGCGGAGTTGATCAGACTGCGTGCCACGTCGGGAGGTGCGGTTATCGCCGTCGCTGCTGTTGCGATTGTCGTCGAGAGAGGGCGCGATCGATCGTTCCCAGTTGTATGGAGCATCGCCCGAGTCGTTGAGCGCACTAGCGAGTGACACTCTTGCGTGTGCTCGCAGCGCGGCGACGTTCCGGCGCACTATGGCGATAATTCTCGCGAACGGTCCGGCTTGATCGGTGTTAAGCCGGGTGATGAGATCTGTGCTCGGGGCGAACAGATGTCCGACCTCGCCTTGTTGCGCGGCCCAGGCTCGTCGGTCGCGCTCCCCGGGATTCATGGGCGGTCGGAGCGGGCGGAAGAGTCCCTCGATCATCACCGGGTCGCCTGCTCGCAGCGGTGCCAAGTGCACATCGAAGAGAAGCGGTTCGGTTGGATGGCGCTCTCGCACATCCACGCCGGCGCGCAACAGGGGAACTCTGACGCGGAGCTTGCCCCGGGCCGGGAGTTCGCTCGTTAGAGGCGTTAGCAGTGAGAGTGCAGAGTCTGGAGCTGGACCCGACTCGGTAACGTCTGCGCTTTGCAGCGCCACGACGAACGACACGCTGGGCTCGGTGCGAAAGAACTCGGCCAGCACCGCGTTCGGCGGCGGATCGACCTCGGGCGGCTCAACGATCACGCCGCGAACGCGTACCGGAACCGGCTCGGCCGCAAAGATGCCGGGGTTTGCCGCCGTGATCGGCCCGGGTTGAAATGCGTGTCGCGGCGGTTCGTGGATTCGAAGCGCATACCAGCCCAGCCCGAAGCACAACACCGAGCAGACCAAGATCGGGGCGATCAGCGCGCGCGGCCTGCAGAACATCGCTGCGAGGGCGAATAGGCCGCAAGCGAGCAAGAACGGTCCCGATGCGACGATGTGGGCTTCGCGTGCAAGCCAGTAGCCCGCGGCGAGTGCGCCAAAGGCCCAGAGCGACCTTCTTTCAGCGCGGCGGAACAGGCGGCCGGGTTGGGGATTGGGCGGTGGACCGGCCGGGAGACTGGCCATCGGGCTTACATCGACGGCGATTGGTTTGCGATTCGAGCTTGCCAAGTTGGGGTAGGCTCCCACGCCGGGTCGGTTTCGTCAAGTCCCGCTTTGAGAGGCGCAGTTTCTTCAAGGTCTACCTGGTCAGGGTTGAGGCTGCGACGGGTCAGCCGGATCGGGCTGGGAGTGCGGGAGCGTCGGGCCTAGCGGCAGAGTTGGCTGCGGCGGGACAAAGTCGGCGATGGGGAACCGCGTCTGCGGTGCTGATTCGGGGGCCACTTCGATGGGTCGGCCCGAATCGTTGGTGTAGAGGAAGTAGCGGCCCTGCGGGGTCTGAAACTGGAACGCCGCGTCTGAGCGGGTGGCAAGGATCGTGTTGCTGAGAATGGCGATGGCGAAAGAGAAGTAGATGACGATGCCGATCACATCAACGAGCGTTGCGACGAAGGGGTTAGAACTGGTTGCTGGGTCGAGGCCCAGCCGCCGAAGCGCGAAGGGCAGCATGCCGCCGATGATGCTCCCCCACGTGACGACTCCGATGAGCGTGGCGGAGATGGTGACGGCGAGGATGGTGTAGTGGCTCTGCTCGGGCGAATCTGCTCGAAAGAGGCCCAGAGCACCCCAGAGATTGATCCTGAGGAACCCCATGATCGCGATGATGAGGCCCAAGATCACGCCGCAGGCGATTTCTCGCTTGAAAACACGGAGCCAGTCGCCGAGTTCGATCTCTCGCAGCGCCATGGCGCGGACGACGAGCGTCGATGCCTGCGAGCCGCTGTTGCCGCCCGAGGAGATGATGGCGGGAATAAACGTCGCCAGGATTGCTGCGCGTGCGATCTCGTTCTCGAAATACCCGAGCGCGGTGGTGGTCAGCAGTTCAGACATATAGAGCAGCGCCAGCCATGGCGCACGCTTCTTGACCAGCCCCAGCACGGGCGTGTCGATGTAGGGCTCTTCCAGCGCCTGCACACCGCCGATCTTCTGAATGTCCTCGGTGGCCTCTTCCTCGGCGACGTCGGCCACGTCGTCGGCCGTGACGATGCCGAGCAACACGCCGCGAGAATCGACCACGGGCAGGGCTGAGCGGTCGTACCGACCCATCATTCGGACGGCCTGTTCCTGAGGCTCATCGGCGCGAAGAGCAACAAAGTGCCGCTCCATGATGTTCTCGACCAGCGTTTCGGGCGCAGCGAGCAAGATCACGCGAATCCGAAGATCATCGATCAGCACTCCGTGATCGTCTGTGACATAGACGACGTTGAGCGTCTCGGCGTCTCGCCCGTGCTTGCGCAAGTGGTCGAGAGCGTGCGTGATGCTCCAGTCGGGCTTGAGCCGAACGTAGTCCGGCGTCATGAGTCGGCCGACGGAGCCTTGCGGATAGCCGAGGATTGCCTGTGTCGTTCGCCGTTCTTCGGGGCTGAGCCGGCCGATGATGCGCTGGGCGACCTCGGGTGGCAGTTCGTCGAGCAAGCGCACGCGATCGTCGGCGTCCATGCTCTCGATGACTCGCAGCGCCGAATCCCCGAGTTTCTCGATCAGTTCTTCCTGAAAGTCGGGTTCGAGGTAGGCAAAGACCTCGCCGGCTTCATCTCGCGGTAGGAAGCGAAAGCAGACCGCGGCCTGTTCGGGCTCGAGCAGACCGAGGATTTCGGCCACGTCCGCCGCGGGAAGTCCGCGCAGCGCAGCGCGCAGTTCTGAATAGGCGCCCTCGCGCACCAGTTCGAGAACCTCCGGCTGGATGAGTTCGGCGGTGGGATTCACGCGCGCTGAGTTTAGCGAGGCGAACGAGCGTGCCGGGGCTTCACAACACCAGTTCGTTCAGCGAGGTGAGTCCGAGTGGCTCTCGCGTGAAGAACGGCTCCGCCGAACGGGTGCCGATCCGCGACCCCCAGAATGCACCGTAAGCGAGCATCCGTTCGGGGAAGTCGGGGCTGACGAGCCGGGCGTGATCGGCCTGGGCCCTTGGATCGCCCTGAGCGAAGGGTGTTTGCGGTGCGCGACCGGTCAGCAATGGGCTGGTCGGCACAGGGGGGCTGGGGTCGTTGGCGTTCGGTTCATCCCACGGACCGAACTGGGAGCGATAGGCACGGATCGCGTTGAGTTTGTGGCTCTCAAAGCCGGTGGTGTCGATGCAAAAATCGGGCTTAGCCACCCGGCGCAGGTGCGAAACGTCGTAGTAGAACAGCCATCGCGGATAGATCGGCGGGCCAAGCGTAAGCGACGGCTGATTGGCATACTCGGCGGGCTGCTCAGGCGGATTGGGCATCTGAACGCGCGTGAGTTTGGCATCGAATCGAGCGTCCTCGACGATGCGAGTGACGGCCAGGTGATCGGGATGAGCATCTTCCCACTGCGGCGTGAAAATCACCTGCGCCTGATGGGCGCGGATGATGCTGGCCATCGCGTGCCGAGCCGCGATAGTGTGCTCTACCGTGCGATTGGGCAGGTTGAGCAAGGCCCGGCGGATGATCGCACCGCAGCCGCCGCCACCTCCCGCCCCGTGACCTCGCGATTCGGTTGAGGGCTGGAGCGCGGCAAGCGCGGCCATAGCCTCGGGCAGTCGGCTGGAACGTTCGCCGCGCGGCGTGGGGCTGCCGTCAGTGACATCTAAGAGCAAGAGGTTGTGGCCCTGATCAGCAAGTCGGGCGATGGTGCCGCCCATACCAATCTCTTGATCGTCTGGATGTGGGCCGATCACAAGGATGTTGAGCGATCGGGTCGAAGCGACGCTCTGGGAGCGCGCCGGATCGGGCGAAGAAGAGGCGTTGTGCGCTTCCTTCGTGCTCAATCGCGTTTCTCTGGCACGGCAACAAGGCCGAAGAGTTGTCCGTCGGTCTCGAGTTGTGCCTGGGCCAGTTGGTCTGGCCGTCGAGTGGCGAAGAAGCCGCCCGCGCGGAACGGCTCGCCGTAACGGTCCTTGAAATCGGCGAGCGAGAGGTCGAGCGTCTGGCCAACGTCAAAGCCATCGATGTCGAGCGAATACCAACGGTTGATCCAGAGCCTTGACTCGCCGTATGCCCTCGCTGTGGTGTTGGTCAGCGTGATGCGCGTGGAGTCTCGGATGACCTGAATGTCGAGCACGCTGATCTGCGCTCGGTTGTCTTCATAGACCGGTCGAGTGGTCAGATCGACGTCGGAGTGCTCTCGCGCACGATCTCCCTGACACGCACAGAGCGCCAGGCACAGGGCGCAGGTGAGCAAACGGGCGAACACGATTCGGGATGGCCGGTCGGACATAGCGGCATGGTACGGCCCGACCGGGCTGATCGGGCCGGTCTGCCCTTCGCACTGGCGCGGCGTGCTGGCCCGAATATCCTTTGCACGGAATGAACTCCATCAGCCACAACGCTACCGCACCGGCCCCGGCGATAGCG
>JBGSRG010000463.1:0-6521 GCA_041737685.1 Phycisphaerales bacterium
GTCGATCGATGCCATCGAGCCGACTCGCGACCAACTCGCCGAACTCATGCCCAGCACGCTGCGCAACATCGACGAGATGTTCGGCGAACTCACGGGGCTTCTGGGCTCGCTCAAGCATCCCGCCGCTAAGGCGCTTGCCGCCGAGTATCTCAACGACGCGCACCTGATGTCGGCCTTCAAGCAGTGCCCAGCGGCCAAGAGCATGCACCATGCGTATCTGGGTGGCCTGCTCGAACACACGCTGACGCTGCTGCAGATCGCTGACCGAATCTGCCCGCTCTACCCGCGGATCAGCCGCGACACCGTCCTGCTCGGTTTGTTTTTGCACGACCTGGCCAAGACTCGAGAACTGGTCTTTGATCGAACCTTCGCCTACACCGACCGCGGCGAGCTCATCGGCCACATCGTCGAGGGCGCCATCATGCTCCACGACAAAGCACAACAGGTGATGACCAGCCAGGGCGTGCGGTTGCCCAGAAACCTTGTCATGGTCCTCCAGCACATCATCCTCTCGCACCACGGTGTGCCGGAGTTTGGAGCCGCCAAACTACCGTCCACGCCCGAGGCGATCATGATCAATCTGATCGACAACCTCGATGCCAAAACGGTGATGGCTCTGGGCATCGCTCGGCCTGCGCTCGCTGCGTCGGACACGTCCGATCAGACCGGCGCTGCGCTCAACGGCAACTTCAGCGAGCGGCACTGGGGGCTTGAGACCAAACTCTTCAGGCCCGACCCGCTGGCGGAGTGATTCATCGCTTCATGCCCGCAAAGTCCAAAGAAACAGGGAGGCCGGAATCGTCCGACCTCCCTTGCATATCGCCTTGTGTGTGGTTGCGGTCAGAGCAGAGATTGATCAACGACGACGGCGAGCCACAACCACCCCGGCGAAGCCCAGCAGTGCCAGCGTGGCGGGCGTCGGTACGAAGGCGTTCGAGTTGTTTGAGAACTTGAACTTGCCGCTGGCCACGTTGCCGGGCCCACCGACACCATCAAAGAACGAGTTGAGCGTGTTGATGTAGCCGGCTGATGCGTCGGTCCAGCCAATCGGTGCTGACGACGCGAAGGTCTCGGACAGGCCGTCGATCGACCCGTTGCTGTTGGCATCGCGGAACTCAAAGCCCCACAGGAACGTGCTGATCACGCGTGCCTCGCGGAACATCATGCCCATCATCGCGATGTTGGGCGTGTCGCTGACGGCGACCAGACCAAGCTCGGCAAAGAAGGATGTTGCTCCGCCCGCGTAGTTGCGAGTTGGGAAGTCCTGGAATCCCTTCGTCAGCCCGGCCGGTGCGGCAACGGGTAAGAACTGGAACGGATAGAACGGATCGCTGGTGCCGTTGCCGTTGGGTGCGGGAAGCACATCCGGATACTCACCCGCGCCGGTGGCCGGCAGGCCCCAGAGCGTCTGCGAGGACGACCCAGTGTTTGTGGCGATGATGGTCTGCACCCACTGCAGCGAGAAGCCCGGCTTTACTGAGACGCCCGGCTTCATGAAGAAGCCACCCGCGATCCCAGCGCCGCCCTGCGTGCCGTTGGTGTGGCTGTACAGGTCGTAGTCGAACCGAATCTCACCCGCCGCGATGTTTTTCGTTCCGTCACGAACCGCACGGTCAAACGCGATAGGCCGCGCAGGGCCTACCCCGCCGAGGTTCTTGTAGGCGGACACGATGTTGGGGTTGGCGGTGGTGCTTGGATTGGGTAGGAAGCGACCGTGATCTGCGAGCGCCGCAGCGGGCGCGATCGCCATTGCCAGCAGCATCAGACCGGATGAACGCCGAATCGATAGCAAGGTGGTCATCTCTCTCTCCTTGTTGTAAAGGGACTGCACGCGTGGAAACAATCCGCTCACGCATCGCGAGCCGACCCCTGTGTGCGCGCAGCCTACCTCCCCGCTCGACCGAACGCAAGTACGTCTGAGCAAAATGTCGTGAGATCATCCGTCGCGCCAGACATCGGCATTGGAGGCGTCGGCTTGGGAGGCTTCGGCAGAGAGTTAGGCCGCGGCACGATTGCGTTTGGCCTCAATTCGCTCTGGCTCGGGCACTCGCACGTTTTTGGCCAGTCCCACGACCTCAAGGCCACGGATCATTAGGTACGCAGCGTCAAACTCCCACCAGCGCAGCCCGTGGCGTGCCGATGCGGGGAACGCGTGGTGCGCGTTGTGCCAGCCTTCACCGAGAGCAAGTATTCCAAATACGGGATTGTTCCGGCTGTGGTCATGGCTCTTGAAGGGTCGAGTGCCCCAGAGGTGACACACCGAGTTCACGCTCCATGTAACGTGGTGGACCAGGAAGATTCGCGCTGCGCTGCCCCAAAGAATGCCGAGAAGGCCACCCACCCATGATCCTGTCACGGCCCAGGCGATCAGTCCAGGCAGCACAATGCCGACCGCAACCCAGAACGCGAACTGATCGCTGATGCGCCGGGTCATCGGGTCGGCCATCAAATCCGGCACGTAGCGGTCCATGATCTCTTGTGGTGGGTCTGGCGTAAAGAACCAGCCAATATGGGCGTGCATGAAGCCGCGAATGCTACCCCAGACGCCCTGCCGCTGAACCGTCTCGCCGTCCTTCGCCGCGCGAACGTGCGGCGAGTGCGGATCGGCGTGCTTGTCAGAGTGTTGGTGGTGCATCCGATGCGTGGCAACCCAGCCCAAGATCGGCCCCTGAATTGCCATGGAGCCCGCAACGCCCAGGAACCACTTCACCGCCGGGTGAGCCTCGAACGATTTGTGGGTGAACAGGCGGTGGTACCCAACCGTCACGCCCACGGCAGTGATCAGATAGCCCACCACGAGCAGGACCAAGTGAATCCAACTGAACGCGACACCCCAGAGAAGGATGATCGCGACGATGAGGCCGATCGGCGGGATCGTCACGGCCGCGATGCTTGCGACTCGACGGACCAACGACGCGGGCTGTTCCTCAGCGTCAGCGAGATGATCCTCGTCGATCTCTTCCAAGTGCGTGCAGAGCAGACGATCTGCCGGGCTCATAGCTGGTTCAATGACGGCGGCGGCGATGCTGGAGACGGGAGTCGCGGTTTCAATGGCTGCGACGCTTGAGTTTGACAATGGCGTTCCTTCACTCAAAATTGGGGAGGATCACAAACGTGGGGATCCGCTCGGGCACCTAGTGAGGGTCGATGGGGAAGAGGGGACGGAACCTCACGATCTGGATTTAGCCGAAGCCCGCCTCAACTTGCGAGCGCCAGCAGCGGTTGATAATAGCGATTCGAGGTCTGCTCTGCTTACGGCTACAGGTCCGGGACTCTGGTCATCTCGGTGCGGGTTCAGCCCTGTCCCTACGCTCTGTCGGCTGAACAAGTTTGGGCTCCGTAGAACACAGTGGCTTTGCCCGCTTGCGTGAACCTAGACGAGTGGGCCCAGTCGCGCGGGTGGGAAGGCCGGGAAACGTCATCCGGGATGTGGTTGAGGTGCTTCGCCTGTACTTTGTTGGACCCTTCGCCCACGGCTTGCAACAAGATGCACATCGATCTGCTGGCAACCTGCACGTTCGGCCTTGAGAGCGTGGTGGTTCGTGAACTGGACCAACTTGGCTACGTCGCCAAGCCTGTCGGTACCGGTCGGATCGAGTTTCGAGGCGATGCCCGTGCGGTTGTCGATGCCAATCTGCACCTTCGCGCTGCCGATCGTGTTCTCCTGAAAGTGGGGGGGTTTTCGGTCGGCGGCGGTGACGCTGGCTTTGATGCGCTCTTCGAAGGTGTCAAGTCGCTGCCCTGGGAGCAGTGGATGTCCCCAATCGCCAAGTTCAACGTCAACGGGCGCTGCGTGCGATCGACGATCAGCAGCGAGCCGGCGGTGCAGCGGGCGACCAAGCGAGCGATTGTCGATCGTTTGATGCAGGCACATGGCGTGCGGATCCTGCCCGAAACAGGCCCCCTCGTTTCGGTGGAAGTCGCGTTGGTCAACAACCAGGCGACCTTCACGCTCGACACTTCGGGGCCGGGCCTGCACAAGCGTGGCTATCGAGAGGGAACACCCGGCGAGGCGGCGCTTCGCGAGACGCTCGCCGCGGGGCTGGTGCTGCTGAGCGTTTGGCGGCCGGGCAGGCCATTGGTAGACCCGTTCTGTGGCGTGGGAACGATCGCGATCGAGGCTGCGATGCTGGCTCGTCGAATTCCGCCTGGACTCATGCGCGAGTTCGATGCCGAGCGCTGGCTCGATGGAAGTGGCAGGCAAGTGATCGACGCCGAACTCTGGGCTGAAGCGCGGGAGGATGCCAAGGCGCAGGTGATCCATGAGCGCGTTGAGCCGACGATTCACGCTAGCGATCTGGATGAGCGTTCGCTTTCAATGGCTCGCACCAATGCGCAGCGGGCGGGGGTTGAGCGGGACATCCACTTTGTTCGGCGAGACGCGCTGGACCTGACGAGCAAGGTCGAGTACGGATCGGTGATTACCAATCCGCCCTACGGCGTGCGGATTGGCGATCCGCTTGAGATCGAAGCGTTGTACAGGGCGCTTCCGGCGGTCTTCCGGCGATTGCCGACGTGGTCGTTCCACATTCTGTCGGGCCTGCTTGAGATGGAGCGGCTCTTTGGGCAAGAGGCCAGCCGGCGGCGGAAGTTGTACAACGCCAAGATCGAGACGACGTACTTTACGTTTCTTGGTCCCAAGCCGCCGCGAGTGCGTGACTCAGACCAAGAACAAGATCAAGCGCAAGGTCGCTCGCGGTCCGAAGAGAAGGTTGAGAGCGGGAGCAACGGGGGCGTGGAGGAGGGCGGCGACGGGGACGCAGAGTGGCACGAGCACGTGGAGCCGCGGCGGGAAGACGCATCGGCGGCCATCGATGAAGGATCACGCTCGCACAACGAAACTCGGGGGCCGAACCCGCGCGAGAGCGTCGTGCAAACACCCGCCTTCGGCGGCTTGCGACAGCGCGACGAGCGCGAAGCGGCGGACTTTGCCAGGTGTCTGGCCAACAATTTGCGGCACCTGCGCAAGATGCCCTCGCGAGGAATCACCTGCTATCGCGTGTACGAGCGTGATGCGCCCGACGTACCGCTGATCATCGATCGATACCACGATCACTACCACGCTGTGGAGTACGAACGGGGCGGCGGGCACAGCCGCAGCGCTGCGCAGCAGGCCGACTGGGGCGACCACATGCGCGCGGTCATCGCCCGAGTCGCTCAGGTGCCCGTCGAGCAGGTGCATCTGAAGGAGAAGTACCGGCAGCGCGGCCTGAGCCAGCACGAACGCCTCGGCGATGATGGACCGTCCATGATTGTCGGTGAGGGCGGTTTGCGGTTCGAGGTCAACTTGTCGGACTACATCGACAGCGGGCTGTTCCTGGATCATCGCCTGACACGCCAGATGGTGCGCGAGCAGAGCGAGGGCAAGCGGCTGCTCAACCTGTTCTACTACACCGGCGCCTTCAGCGTCTACGCCGCGGCCGGGAACGCGGCATCTACCACCAGCGTTGACCTCTCAAACACCTACCTCGACTGGGCGCACCGCAACTTTGCGCTCAATGGCATGGGTGGCAAGGTTGCTCGCGACCGCGAGCAATCGAACAGTGCAGACAAGGCCACGCCGCACGCCCTGATCCGCGCTGACGTGCTGTCGTTCCTCGACCGCGAGGCCGATCGCATGGAACGGCTTTCGGTGCCGGGGTTGTACGACCTGGCCGTGGTCGATCCGCCAACCTTCTCCAACAGCAAATCGACCGATGACGACTGGGACGTGCAGCACGGGCACGTTGAGTTGCTCAGCGCCACCGCTTACTTGCTCTCGGCCAATGGTTGCATCTACTTCTCGACCAACTCGCGCAGGTTCAAGTTGGACGAAGCTGCGCTGTTCGGCGTTCGATTCGAGCGAGCGGGCCAGGAGCACGGCCTGCTCGTCCGCGAGATCAGCCGTCAGACCGTGCCGCCCGAGTATCGCAACAAGCGCATCCATCGCTGCTGGCGCATGGCACTGCGGCCGTCGGCTACGATCCGGCCCCCAGCAACTTCCGAGCCGGCCGCGCGGCTGCAAGCGGACGATTCGGACGCGAACGATGATCTTTATCCGGAGACGAGCGAGCGATGAAAGTCCACGAGTATCAGGCCCGCGAGTTGCTCGTCAACTTCGGCATTCCCGTCCCCCCGTCGATGGTGATCGAGCGCGCGGAAGACGCGTTCGACGCGTTTACGCAGTCCACGCTGGGCATGGACAAGCCGCTCGCGGTCGTCAAGGCGCAGGTCCACGCTGGCGGTCGCGGCAAGGCCGGCTTTGTCAAGCTCGTGAAGTCGGCGGCCGAGGCCGAGACCGCGGCGAGTTTCATGCTCAGCAACCGAATGGTCAGCCCGCAGACGGGCGCTGAGGGATTGGCCGTAAGCAAAGTTCTGGTCGCCAGCGCGGTCGATATCGACCACGAGTTCTACCTGGCCATCACCACCGACCGCATGACCCGTCGCAACGTACTCATCGCCTCGCGCGAGGGCGGGGTCGAGATCGAGCAGGTGGCGCACGACCGTCCCGAAGCGATCATCAAGCAGCCGCTGCACCCCAC
>JBGSRG010000495.1:0-7807 GCA_041737685.1 Phycisphaerales bacterium
CTTTGACGGCGTTATGGCGCCCGGCACGTCGGGCGACGAGATCGACGCGGTGATTGCCGAGTTCAACCGTAGCATTCGTGCCACGGGCGATGCCTCGATGAAGCGGGGGCTTGAGCAACGACTGGCAGCGCTCAAACTCAAGAAGGAAGTGCTCGCTGCGGCCAAGAGTCTTCAGAATCGTGAGGCCAACTTCTCAGAGCGCGAGCGGAGCGTCCAAGCCGCCATCGCCAGCGCCCAACGCCAGGCGGTCTATACGATCGTCGGCCGGATTCTGCCTAGCACGGTTTACGACGGCAATCGCGGAATGCCGCTGATGTTCCGCATTGAGGCGGCGGATTCTGCTTCAACCAGAACGATCGGATATGTGGTCGCTCGTCCGGGCATCGATCTTCTCTCAAAGAGCGGCAAGGTCGTGGGTATTCTCGGCGAGAGCCGGTTTGATGAATCGTTGCGGCTGAACATTGTCGCTGCGCGTCGCGTGGATGTCCTGAACGCCACGGGCATCTTTGAGGCCGATCCGGGGGCAGGTATGCAGGCCTCGCCCGCTACGGCTGTGCCAGGTGCGCCGATGTCGGCTCAACCCGTGCCCGAGCTGCCGCCGACGCCGGCCAGTGCTGATCCGGCGAGCGGGGCTTCAGAATCGGTCACGGTTGAAGACGTGAACAAGTGATCCTTGGGCCGTGCAACCTTGGGGCACGGTTTCCCCATACCCTTTGGCCGTGAGAAACTTGCTCATCTTGATCCTCGCTGTGTTGTGGCCCGCAATCGGGTCGAGCGATCGGGCCTTCGCCGATTCGGATTTCGGGCGTGGCGGAAGCGGCCAGGTGCTCGTTCAGGCTCCACGATTCACACCCCGCCCGCCTGAGTCCGGTGCGAACAAGGCGACAGAAGACGGGGCGAGTACGGCGGCGGGCTCTGTGCCCGCCGGGCGAGCGGCACAGCGTGTTGTCATCATCCCCATCAACGGGCCGATCGATCGAACGACGCCAGCGTTTGTGCGCAGGCGACTCGACGCGGCGTACCGCGAGGGCGTTGACGCCGTGGTGTTTGAGATTGAGTCGCCGGGCGGCGAGGTCGAGGCCACTCTCCGAGTCTGCTCCATCATCAAAGGCTCGAAGATCACCAACACCGTCGCGTGGGTGAACCAGCGGGCGATGTCGGGCGGTGCGCTGATCGCGATGGCCTGCCGCGAGATTGTGGTGATCTCTGCGGCCGACTTTGGGGATGCACTGCCCATTCAGGTCACGCCCTGGGGCGAACTGGTGCCGCTGCCCGACGCAGAACGCGAGAAGATGATCGGGCCGCTCCTCGCCGAGGTGGTGGATTCGGCGCGTCGAAACGGCTTTGACGAACTGCTGGCACAGGGCTTTGTTCGTCGCGGTGTAGAACTCTGGCTTGTTGAGCATCAGACGACAGGGCAGCGGCTCTTTGTGAATGAAGCGCAGTACCGAGTGGCGGTGGGCGAGGCGCCCGACCGAACATCTACCCCGACTGCGCCGTCGATCACCGGAATCAGCGGCAAGCCGATGGACCCGATTACCCCCGATGCGCCGGAGCCGGCCATCGGCCCTGATGCTCAGGACGGAACGCGCTTTATCCCCGCAGCGCCGGGCATGGCATCAGAACTTGTCGACGAGGTCTCCGACAGCCTCTCGATGGTCGAATCGCCGTCGAAGCGGCCCTCTTTGGCTACGCCCGAGCACGCGGGTCGCTATCGGCCCGTGGAGTATGTAGCCGACGGCTACGGCATTCTCACTTTCAAGACGCCCGAGTTGGTTCGCTACGGACTGGCCACGGAGATCGTGGACGATGAGGCCGAACTCAAGGCGTTCTTTGGCGCCTCGACGCTCACTCGACTGCCGACCACACCCACCGAGCGATTCGTGGCCTTCATGACCAACCCTGTTGTGCGGGGCGCGCTGATCGTGGTGTTTCTGATCGGCATGTTTCTGGAGATGACGCACCCGGGTGTTTCTGTGCCGGGCGTGATCGCGGCGGCGGCGCTCGCGGGGCTGCTTGTGCCGCCAGCGCTGATCGACATGGCCTCGTGGTGGGAGATCGCGGCTGTGCTCGCGGGCATCGCGCTCATCGGCGCTGAGGTCTTCATCCTTCCAGGCTTTGGCGTCTGCGGCGTGGTGGGGATCGTGCTGCTGTTAGTTGGTCTGATCGGCACGTTCATTCAGCCGCAGTCGGGCATCTTCCCGGCGTCTCCACAGCAGGTCCGCGATATGACTTGGGGCGTTTCAACGGTCTTTGTCGCCTTTTTCGTCGCGTCCATCGCAGGCTTTTTCATTTGGCGCGCGCTGCCAGAACTGCCCATCATGAAGCGGCTCATCCTGCAGGACGACACCGAGTCAGACGATCAGGGCCTGCTCTCGGCGATGGCGTCGAGCACGACGTTTGCCAACGTTGGCGACGAGGGCGTGGTGGTCAGCCCGCTGCGGCCCGCCGGCAAGGCTCGGTTTGGTGAGGCGATTGTGGAGGTGCTTGCTGAAGGACGGGGCACCGGTTTTGTCGCAGCCGGCGAGCGCGTTCGTGTGACCGAGGTGGAGGGCCGTGTTGTGAAAGTGCAGCGAGCGTGACCGCTGGTCAGCGCAGTTGATGATCGATACTTTGAAAGTTCGATGCATCGATGCTTGCAGGATCTCGGCCTTGCTTGTCGGCCTGCTCAGCGTTTGGCGGGCCGATCAGACGTTCGGGCCTGGCCGTACTGGCACTCCAAATCCTGCCGCAGTTTGAGGCGAAGCCTGCCGCGAGCCAGGAATGCTTCGCGTGCCGTCTGGCCAACGTCCATCACGGCCAACGCCACCACGATAAGCAGCAAGGCGACGATGGCGAGCCAGACTTGTAGAAACCTGCCCGCCGCGGCGGGGTCGGCCGCCGGGTTGTTTACCATCTCCGTACCGCCCAATGCGTAGGTCATCAGCGCGGCGACCGCCATCAGAAGCGTGCCAGAAGTCTGACGAATCCGTCGTCGACGCGAAGACATTGCGGTGGATTCGAGCGAAATCAGGTGCGCGGCGATTGCGATCATCGTCATAACGCCCATCGGCAGGGCGACCCAGAGCGGCAGCACGGTTGTTGCGGCGAAATCAGTCACAGATTGAGTTTACCTCAAACCCCGGTTCCGTCCAACGAATCAGGAGCATCGGGCAGATGCCCAGACTCATGCGTCGATAACGCTTTGCGGATCAGACCTTGCAGGCAGCTAGCCGGGTCTATAAGGCCCGATACAACGGGTCCGTGTGGCCACTTTACAAGGAGACCAACCGCGACCAGGCCGTGAGTCTCTGCCTCAGTTTGGGCATCGGTAGGCCCATGATAGTGGAAGCTTCCCCCGAGTGCGTGATGGGCCAGCGGTCTGCGATCCGCTCTTGCAGGTTGTATCCGCCGGCCTTGCCGCGCCAGGCAGCGGTCAGCACATAGGCATCAATGTCAGAGTCGGAGAGGCTGCCGAAGTGGACAGTGGCCTCGTCCCAGAAGAGTTCTCGACGGTTTGTCGAGGGTTGGATCATCGCGACCCCCGAGACAACTGTGTGTTGACCATCTCGAAGCGTGTGCAGAATGGTTCGTGCGCTCTGCGCGCATTCCGGTGTACCAATGAGTTGACCGGCTTTCACGATGGCGGTGTCAGCCCCGATCACAAGGTCCGCACTCGAGAAGTCCTGCGCGCCGAAGGCCCCTGTTCGTAGGGCCGTCACGGCCTTGAGATACGCGAGCGCAACCACCCACCGCCGCGGATCGACCTTGCCCGAGCACAGCCCGCCATCTTCAAGCCCAGGATGCGCCGCACGCGCTTCGATTCCCGCCTCTTGCAGAAGTTGTCGGCGACGTACCGATCGGCTTGCGAGCCAGATGCGGGTGGGTTGGCTGGCGCAGATCGTGACGGGATCGTCTGCACGAATCGATGAAGGGTTCACTTTATTGGCGGAGGTCACTCGGGGCTCACTACGGGCACAACGCTGTGCGGGTTCTGGCACCATACGCTGCGAAGGCTCGATCGGTCCAATCTCGGAGTTGCAACCCACGTGCGTGTTCACCTTGTCCAACTCGACTCTGTCTGGGAGTCTCCGCAGACCAACGCCAAGCGTGTGGGTGAGTTGCTTGCGAACGCATCTGTTCGGCCCGGCGATCTGGCCGTGCTGCCCGAGATGTTTGACACGGGGTTCTCTTTCAACCTTGAACGCACGGCCGACATGCAGGGACAGACGCTTGGGCTACTTCGGCAGCTCGCCACGGAGAGGAGAATCACGCTTCAAGGTGCTCGAACGGTCCTCGGGCATGACGGTCGCGGGCGGAACTGTGCGACTGTCATCGATCCAGCGGGTGAACTGTTGTGCGAGTACCAGAAGGTTCACCCCTTCTCGTTCGGGCGCGAGTCCGAGCGATTCTCGGGTGGTGACCGCGTGAAGACTTACCGATGGTCGGCTGGTGACGCGACCAACGCGCAAACGAGCGTCTGCCCCACCATCTGCTACGACCTTCGCTTTCCCGAGTTGTATCGCGCTGGGATGTTTCTGGGTGCGGAGGTCTTTGCGCTCGGCGCAAACTGGCCCGCACCCCGTAAACTTCATCGCCAAGCTCTGGCCGTCGCCAGGGCCATCGAGAACCTGGCGTACGTCGTCTGTGTGAACCGCGCGGGAAGCGATCCGTTTTTGAGTTATGCGGGCGGATCGATGGTGGTCGATCCGAAGGGCGAGGTGCTGGCCGCTGCGGGCGAGGACGAGTGCGTGCTCACAGTCGATCTTGACGTGATGGCCCTTCGTGCATGGCGCGGTTCTTTCCCAGCGCTTCGAGATGTTCGACTCATCGATCCCGGAACGTTCGCTCCATGGAGCGACAGATAGCAGCGGCGCGGTGCACGAGTTTTGCTCATCGCGTCGCAGCCAGTCGCCCATTGCGGGGCGGGACCGGAAGCGGTTGCTGCGCACGGCGGCGTGGGCAGAGGCACAGGGACGTGGGAAGGCGGTGGAGTTGGAGGCTGGGCGGCGGAAGGAAAGGAACGGGCGAAGACAGAAGTGGTTTTGGGGGTCCGGAGGGGGCCAAGAGCATCGCGGGCCATAGGAGCCGGGGGGGCAAGAGAGACGAAGAGGCCAGAGGAGCGGAGCAAACGGCGTTGCCAATGGCACAGGCCGCACCAGCCGATACTCTCTTAGCAATGTCACTCGACTACCAAACCGCCGGCGAGTCGCACGGACCGGGCCTGATCACCATCGTGAGCGGGCTGCCCGCTGGCATCCTGCTTGACCTGGACTTCATCAACGCCGAACTGAGCCGCCGCCAAGGTGGCTACGGACGCGGCGGCCGGCAACGCATCGAGACCGACACTGTCGAGTTTCTCGCCGGCGTTCGGCGGGGTCAGACCATCGGCTCGCCCGTAGCCATGCTCATCCGCAACAAGGATTCGCGGCTCGACGATACGGTCAAGACGCCGCCGGTCTATCTGCCCCGACCGGGGCACGCCGATCTGGCCGGGTCGGTGAAGTACCTGACAACCGACTGCCGCGAAACGCTCGAACGTGCCAGCGCTCGCGAAACCGCAGCGCGGGTGGCAGCGGGCTCGCTCGCGCGTTGCATGTTGCGACAAGTCACGGCCAGCAAACCCGGAGGGGGGCACTTCACGCCCGACGACCGCGCGATCGAGGTCTTCGGCTTTGTTCGTTCGGTGGGGGCCGCCGCGTGGCGAGGCAAGGTTGATGAACAATCGTGGCGAGGCCTGCTCGCGACGCGAGATGCTTCAGACACCTACTGCCCCGACGGCGCAGATGGCGAGGCGACCCAGGCCCAGATCGACGTGATTCACAGGGCCAAAGTTGACAAGGACACCGCGGGCGGGCTGGTCGAAGCCCACGTGTTCAACTGCCCGCCCGGCCTCGGCTCAACAATGGACTGGCGCGATCGGCTCGATGCCCGGCTCGCCTTCGCGGTGATGGGTATTCAGGCTTTCAAGGCGGTGGAGATTGGTCTTGGCAAAGAGGCCTCATCGCTGCCAGGATCGAGCGTGCATGATCCGATCTCATTTGATCCATCGCAACAGAGCCTTCCAAGTCTCGGCTTCACGCGAAGCAGCAACAACGCCGGCGGAGTCGAGGGCGGTATGACCAATGGTCAGCCGGTTGTGGTCCGCGGCGCGATGAAGCCGATATCAACCTTGCTCAGGGGCATGCCGAGCGTTGACCTCAACACCAAGCAGGCCGCGACGTCCGCCTACGAGCGATCAGACATCTGCGCCGTCTCGGCGGCGAGCGTCGTGATGGAGAGCGTGGTGGGGTTTGAGGTCGCTCGCGCCCTGCGCCAGAAGTTCGCGGGCGATTCGCTCATCGAGACGCGCGACCAATACGCGCGATACCTGGAGTTTGCATCGCGCTTGCCGCTGCACGAACACGAGGTCTGAACAGTTTCGCGCAAGCAAGGCAAAGAAGCGGTCCCATGCTGCCCGCAACTCGATGCCGAGCCTGATAGAACCGCTTGCGTTTGCTGGCAATCACGCATAAACCTCAAGGAATACTCGCTTGCTCGGCTTGATCTGGCGGTGCAGCATCTTGCGATCCCACGCTTCCAGGTCGCCCATCGCTTCGGGCTCGATCTTCAGGTACTGCTCAAGCGTTGATTCACGCAGAATCCGTGCCATCTGCTTGAAAATGCCCAGTTCCATTCCGGCCAGTCCACAGACATAAACCAGCGTTCGCTCGCTCGAAAGCATTGCGCCCAGTTCGTCGCGGTTGGTGCTCAGCCGGTCTTGAACATACATCGGGTCGTGCCCGTCGCTCTGCTTCTCGCGGCTGATCGCCGTGAGATACGTGAAGCGCTCGTGCTCAGACGCCAAGCGTGAGAACAGATCGTGGTAGAGCAGGTCGGTCGAGTAGGGTGAGCCCATCACCAGCGCAACGCGGCTCTGGGTCTCGGTTCGCAACAGGTCAAGCACCATACCCCGAAAGGGTGCAATGCCCGTGCCCGTGGCGAAGAAGACATAATCGTGCGCCGTGTGATCCGTCGGCAGAAGAAAGCGCTTGCCGTTGGGGCCTGAGAGCCGAACCTCATCGCCCACGGCCAGATCACATAGGTGATTGCTGGCCACGCCCAAAAACAACTTTCGAGACTCCCAGTGCTCGTCGATGGTGCGCTTGACCGTGGTCGAGATGATCTTGCCCGCACCGTCTTCGCCCATGCTTGGCGAAGCGACCGAGTAAAGTCGAACCGCGTGCGGCCGCCCCTTCTCGTCGTTGCCGGGGGCCACCACACCGATCGACTGCCCCGGCACCACCTGTCCCTCGAGAAGCGTGCCACCGACGTCAAACTCCAGATGCCGAACAAACGCGCCGGCCTTGCGGCTGGTACACACGTCGTTCTTTGTCACTCGCACCGTCACCGGCTCGTTCGGGCGATAAAGGTGCATCCGCACCTCGGGCATCGCGATCGTGGCCGAGCCATCGGACGATGACGATGCACTCTCCATCACGCTGCGCGTGCCCCGTCCTGCACCCTGCTGGGGCGCAGTCGGTGCAGCGGCAGCATTGGCGTTTGGGTTTGGAGGTGCGGGCTTAGGAGAAGATGCGGGCGTGCTCTGCATGGCCAAGCGTTCGACGCTGATGCCGCCGGGTCAAGACCGCCGGACCCGCAGCGGCATCAATCGCCTCCAGGTCCGCTTCTCGGCGGGCAGTCGGCAGAACCGAATCACCCCGACGATGGCACAGCCCGCAAACAGCAGCAACACCGCCGGTGCCAGCAGCGCCGACAAACTCACAACGCCCGCTAGGGCCGTTTCGGTGGTTGATACCACGGGGTTGGCGATGCCGCCGGTCGTCGC
>JBGSRG010000014.1:0-1568 GCA_041737685.1 Phycisphaerales bacterium
CGCTGCGAAGCTCGACGTGAACGACCGGCGCAAGAAGCAACAGAATGCAATCGAAGTGAGCGGGCCGGGCGGGCGTCACGTTGTTCGCGTCAGTTCGACCGGCGTGCAGGGCGGCATGCGGACGACGCTGCTGTTCAACCCCGACAAGGCCGTGGTGCGCAAGTTCGAGGACCTGGGCTTGCTCAGTTCGCAGATGGAGCAGTTCAAGGCCATCATCAGCGACGGCAAGGGCGTGGTGCTGCTGACCGGACGGCCCGACAACGGCCGGACCACCACTCTCTACGCCGTGACGCGGATGCACGACGCGTACACGTCCAACGTGCAGACCGTCGAGATCGATCCGCAGGGCGCGATCGAGGGCGTTCGCGGCAACAAGTTTGATCCATCAGGAACCGCAACCGCCGAGGGCGGCGCACCCGTGGGCGGCGGCGAGTTCTCAACGCTGGTCCGTTCGATCCTTCGGCGCGACCCGACGGTGGTCTCGGTTGCCGAGCTGCCCGACGCGGCGACGGCGAAAGAGATCAGCAAGAGCGACCACGAACGCACCCGCATCTATGTCTCGCTCAGTGCGCCCGATGCGCTCACAGCGGTGCAAGCGTGGGTGAAGGCCGTTGGCGATATCCGCGCTGCGGGGCACTGCCTGCACGGTGCGATCGGCCAGCGGCTGGTTCGTAAACTCTGCACCAACTGCCGCGTGCCCTACGCCCCCACGCCCGACATGCTCAAGCGGCTGGGCCTGCCCGAGGGCAAGGTGCAGCAGTTGTTCAAGAAGGGCGGGCAGGTGCTGATCAAGAACAAGCCGGAGGTCTGCCCCGTCTGCCAAGGCGTGGGCTATCAGGGCACCGAGGGCGTCTTCGAGGTCTACCCCATTGGGGCTGAAGAACGCGAGTTCGTTGTTCAGGGCAACCTGCAAGCGCTCAAGTCGGCCCTTCGCAAGAAGCAGTATCCCTCCATCCAGCACGCCGCGATCCGCAAGGCCGTCGATGGCGTGACCTCGGTGGAAGAGGTGCTGCGTGTCACGGCGGAAACGACGGGCGAAGGCGCTGCTCCCGCCTCCCCAACTCAAGCTTCAGGCGGCGGAGCCGCACAGCCGACGGGCACGGGCGGAGGTTCACCAACCAAACCCGCGCCTGTGAAGCCAGCGCCTTCGAACCGCTAACAACACCCTCCGCCCCTCCCACTCGAAGCGCGATCCCGACCAATGAACGTCTCGTCGACAGCCAGACTTGTTTGACTGATTGATACTCAACAGCGACCAGCCCCGCTGAGGCAACACCATGATCAACATCGTCGTCATCGCCGTTATCGGAGTCATCGCGTACATGTGGGGTGCGCGCGGCTTCTTCTCGTCGTTCATGCACATGGTCTGCACGATCATCGCTGCGGCGGTGGCGCTGGCTTTCTGGGAGCCACTGGCGTATCTGCTTATGGACCAGACAAAGGTCGGCGGCTCGACAGTGCTGCTGGATCTGGCGTGGGTTCTGGCGCTGGTCTTCCCCTTTGGCATCACACTGGCGATCATCAGGCTCGTCTGCGACAAGATCGTGCCGACCAATCTCGACTTTGAC
>JBGSRG010000040.1:0-2463 GCA_041737685.1 Phycisphaerales bacterium
GCTCATGGACGCGGGCGTGCCCATCCGCGCCACCGTCGCCGGCATCTCCGTCGGCCGCTTCAGCGACGACAACGACCAGAACGAGGTCTTCGTCACCGACATCATCGGCGAAGAGGACTTCTTCGGCGACATGGACTTCAACGTCTCCGGCACGCGCAGTGGTATCACCGGCATCCAGCTCGACCTCAAGACCCGCGGCCTCACCCTCGAACAGGTCGTCCGCATCTTCGAACAGGCCAAAGAGGGCCGACTCGAAATCATCGACCTCATGGAGCAGTGCATCGCCAAGCCGCGCGCCAGCATCTCCGTCTACGCGCCGCGCATGGTCACGCTCCACATCAACCCCGAGAAAATCGGCAAACTCATCGGTCCAGGTGGCAAAACCATCCGCGGCCTGCAAGACAAGTACGGTGTCAGCATCGACGTCGAGGACGACGGCACCGTCATGCTCGCAGCGCCAGACGGCAGCGCCATCGATCTCGCCCGATCCGAGATCGAAGCCCTCACCGAGGAAATCAAGGTCGGTACCATCTACACCGGCAAAGTCGTCAGCACCAAAGACTTTGGTGCCTTCATCGAACTCGCCCCAGGCACCGACGGCATGTGCCACATCTCCGAACTCGCCGACGGCTTCGTCAAAAACGTCGGCGACGTCGTCAAGATCGGCGACGTCGTCAAGGTCAAGGTCATCCTCGTCGATGACCAGGGCCGAATCAAACTCAGCCGAAAGGCCGTGCTCAACGAGGAAGCCGCGGCGAACGCACCCGCCTAATCCGTCCGCTCTCCCTGTCTCATTCACGCCCGTCCGCTCATTTTTGAGCACACAACCGACGAACGTGAAAATATTTGAACCACCCGTTCAGGCGGATTCTGACGAGCCCCCGCCGCCATCAAAGTTCACAACTCTCGGAGCGCCATGGGTTTCCGGTCAATCAGACCGACCCATGGCGTTCTGAGGTTTTGCACACTGCCCAAACACCGGTCTTGGCGAAACCCTTGCAGTCTGGTACTTTGGCCACTGAGGCGAGCCTGACCGAGCGGGGTCACATTCCGCACCAACGCACTCTCCGGTGCTTTCTCTCATGCAAAAACGCCCAACCAGCCACGCGCAAATGCCCACCGCACACTGCCAAGCGCCGGGCCAGCCCCATGGCCAGCCCCTCGGCAAGCGCCTTCGCTCTCGCGGCTGTTGTTGCATCGCAACGGCACATCAAGGATCCGCACATGCCTGATGGCGCTCTGAGAATCATCACCGACGAGCAAGGTCTCGTAAAGTGGTTCGATCCCAAAAAGGGATTCGGTTTCATCGTCGGCCCCGAGCAGCAAGACATCTTCGTTCACTACTCCAAGATCGAGGGTGAAGGCTTCCGCGTGCTCAAAGACGGTTCTCAAGTCACATACAGCGCCGAACTCACCGACCGCGGCTGGCACGCAAGCCGCGTCGTCCGTATCGAGAGCATCGAGGTAACCATCCCCGCCAAGCACGCCTTCTCCCGCTCGCCCAGACGCTAGTCCCCGTTACACTCCGCCCGTGCTCGGCGCAGCATTCATCGGCTTCGGAATCGGCGTGCTCGCGGCCGCTTGGGTGGCCGTGCTGCTGTTGCAAAGACACCTCCGCCGCTTTCGCGCAGCCGAACAACGCGCCCGAACCGCCGAGCGACTCGCCGAAATCGGCGCAATGACCGGCGGCCTCGCCCACGAAATCAAAAACCCGCTCTCCACCATCGGCCTCAACGCCCAACTACTCCTCGAAGCCGTCGCCGAGCAAGACCTGCCCGATCACGAACGCTCTCGCCTCATGAACCGCGCACGCGCGGTCTACCGCGAGACCGACCGGCTCGCCGGCACGCTCCGCGACTTTCTCGAGTTTGCCGGCAAGGTTCAGATCGACCCAAGACCCACCGACGTCAACCTGCTGGTCGAAGAACTCATCGACTTTTACCTCCCCGAGGCCGAACGCCAGGGCATTCGCCTCCGCGCCGATCTCTTCCCAACACCGCTCATCGCCTTCGTCGACGGCAAGCTCATCAAGCAGGCCCTGCTCAACCTCATGCTCAACGCAACCCAGGCGATGGTCGCCGCAGCGCGATCCAAAGTTGCGAGCAACACCCACACACCCCACGCCCCACCGAAAGCCACTCACCAAGCCAGCGGCCACGCCAGTTCGCATCGCTCAGCCCCCGCTACCACAACCAGCAACAACTGGCCCACCGCCGCAATCGGCAGCGTCGGCGAACTCATCCTCAAAACCGAACCCGCCAAAGAGCCCGACGGCAGCCCCTCCGCACGCATCCACGTCATCGATACCGGACCCGGCATCCCCCCCGAAATCGTCGACAAAATCTTCGAGCCCTACTTCACCACCAAAGGCGGCGGCAGCGGCGGTGCAAGCACCGGCTCGGGCACAGGCGCAGACGGGGCCGCAGGCACAAGTGTCAGCAGCAGCGGCGGCGGCGGGAACTG
>JBGSRG010000105.1:0-2736 GCA_041737685.1 Phycisphaerales bacterium
GCAAGAACTCGGCGACATGGCCGAAGACCTCCTCACCGAACTCTTGCCCGAAATCATGCTCTGCGTCCCCGACTGGGTAGAAGTCCGACTCGGGCACTATCCCCTCGCCGCCACAAAGCCAGGCAGCGAAAGCAGTTCATCCACCGGCGTTGCCCCCACAGACCAAAGGGGTCTGAACTGAACCGATGCCAAGTCAATCAACCCCGCCCAATCCGCCAACTCGTCGGCGCTCATCCCCTTTCCTGCACGCCCTCGCTCCCACTCGACCCCGAAATCGTCCAAACCAGGGGCTTACCAGCCCCACACCGATAACATCACACGGCGCTGCTTGTGCCTGAACCGTCGGCCCACCCAATCGCAGCCCCAAGATCATGCCCTCAAGACCCCCGATCCACCTGAGCCTTCACGGTTCGCCCCACTCCAGCACCTCCACTTCAACTTCCCAGCCCTCAAGATAGAAAGTCCACAATGGCAGCAAAGGTTAACACACGCTTCGTCGTCATCCTGGTCAGCGTTCTCGTGCTCCTGGCAGGCGGCGCTGTCATCGCGGCGAAGTTTGCGCTCCAAAAGAGCGCTGACGACCACATCAAAGTGGGCGACGAGGCCGCCGCCGCCGGCGATTTCGCACGCGCCGCCTCTGCCTACTCCGCTGCCGTCAACAAAGATCAGGCCAACGTCGAGTATCTGAAGAAGTGGCTGGCGGCGCTCGAGAAGACCAACCCCGCAACCATGCAGCAGTACCGCGACGCCTACCAACGCGAACTTCGCGGTGCGCTAGCCGGGCTTGCAACGGCCGACCGTGGCTCATTCGAGTCGCAGCGTCGGAACCTCGAAGAGTCCTACCAGATCATGACCAGTTTTTCGGCTTCGCTTGGTGACTGGGAATCCCTCGCTACCTCGGCTGGCGAGTCTATGACACGCTTCGAGGGTTCCGAGTCCGATCGCAAAAAACTCGGTCGATACCGCGGCCTGGCATACGCCGCGTCCTTGGCGCTCAAGGGTCAGCGCACCGCCGAAGAGATCACCGCCGCCCGCACCGACCTCGTCAACGCGCTCGAGGCTGACCCCAAAGACGAAGAGGTCGCTCTGGCGCTCATGGGTCTTGACCTGCTCGCGGCCCAGGAGGCCCGCGATCGCGGCGAAGGTGGCAAGGCCGACGGCATCGTCCGCGACAGCCAACGCCGACTCGAAGCCTTCGCTACAGCCAACGCGCCCGCACCGGGTGCCGCGCTCCGGCTCTATCAACTCAAATACTCCGAAGCCGGCCGCTCTTCCAAGCGAACCGACACCGTTCGCGACGTCCTGAACCTGCCCGAAATCCGTGCTCGCCTTGATGCAGCCGTCGCAGCCTTCGAGGCCGCGCCGCCCGAAACCGTCGACGGCCGTCAGGCGTTGCAACTGGCCGTTGCCGGCGGCGAAGTGCTCGACGAAATCCGCCCGCGCGTCCGCAAGGTCATCACCGATATCCAGGCCGCTCAATCAACAAACTCGCGATTCCTTCGCGCCTACGGCGAAGTCTTGCTCAGCCTGAACCGGATCGACGACGCCGTCGCTGCCTTCGATCGTGTAACCGCCCTGCAGCGCCCGCCGCTGAGCATCGAGGGGCTGGTGCTCGAGCAAGATAAGGCCATGGCCGTTGCGGGCAAGTCCGAAGCGATGTTCATCGCTTGGCAACGATCAGACAACGTTGCCGAGCGAGGCACCCTTGGCACGCGACTGCGGGAGTATCGCAACGAACTCTCCGAACTCGTTGGCGAGAACGATAACCGCGTCTCCGCGCTCGACGCTCGATTGGCCTTCGTCGAAGGCGACATGTCCGGCGCTCGAACACTCGTTACCAAGTACAACGAGCAGACAGGCCGCGCCGACCTCAACAGCGTGATGCTCGAGGCCGAAGTGATGCGTCGGCTTGGCAACGACGGCGCAGCAAAGGACGCCTATCTGCGAGTCCTCCGGCTCCAGCCCGTCAACGTCCGGGCACTGATCGCCATGACCGACATGGAAACCGCCGCTCGCAACTACGAAGAAGCGCTCGGCTACATCACGCAGGCCAGCGAACTCAGGCCCAACGACACCCGTCTGGCCGAGCAAAGGAAGCAGATCGAGGACATCGTCAAGTCAACCGATCCGGTGATGAAAGAACTGGTGCGCATCGACAAAGAGTCGCTCACCGGCGTCGCCGCAGACCGAATCAAGGCCATCGCCGACCTCAACAAACTCCTGACCCAGAGCAAGGACGACCCGCGCGTCGCCCTCGTGCTCGCCACCGTCCTCGCATCCAACAACAGCCGAGACGAGGCGATGGCGGTTGTCAACCGTGGGCTTGCCAAAACTCCTGAGCACCCGCAACTCACGCAACTCAAAGCCCGACTCTCGGCCTCCGATCCCCTTCAAGCCGAGGTCGACGCCGTCGACAACATGGTGCTCACCGAGGTTCAGAAGAACGTCCGCAAGTTTGAGATTCTCGCCCGCGCTGGCCGGCGCGACGACTCCCGAATCTACCTCGACCGCGCTGCCAAACTCGACCCCGAGTTCCCCGCCGTCATCGAGTATCTGTTCCTCGAAGCGCTCGGCCGAAACGACGCACCAGAACTCGACCGGCTCGTCGCACTCGCCGAGCGAAAGAACCTTGACCAACTCGGCGGCGTCACCTTCCGCGTCCGGCGCGACGTCGCCCGGGTGCAGGTGCTGCGTGCTGAGGCGCGCGCGGGCGAAGAGTCCGGCGACGAGGCCGGT
>JBGSRG010000117.1:0-1868 GCA_041737685.1 Phycisphaerales bacterium
GTCTTCCGCCTCTCCCGAATCCCCGTACCATCCTGCCCGCGGCCCGAAACCGCCGCGAACAGGAGCATTCAAGAATGGCCTCTTCTCTTCCCAAGGGCAACGCGATCATCGGACAATCCGGCGGGCCCACCGCCGTCATCAATCAGTCGCTCGTCGGCGTGATCCAAGAACTTCGCACGTTCAAGTCGGTCAAAAAGACTTTCGGCATGCGCCACGGCGTAAGCGGGCTGACACAAACCCCCGCCAAACTCGTGGACACCAAGCGCCTGAGCGCTCGCGAACTCGACCTGATCGCCTCGACACCCAGCGCGATCCTCGGCTCGTCGCGCGACAAGCCCGACGCGGCCTACTGCGAGCGCATCCTGGAATCCTGCCGCGCAAACAACATCCGCTACTTCTTCTACATCGGCGGCAACGACTCGAGCGACACCTGCCGGATCGTGAGCGAACTGGCCGCGGCTCAGGGCTACGACATGCGCTGCTTTCACGTGCCCAAAACCGTTGACAACGACCTGATGAAGAGCGATCACACGCCGGGCTTCGCGTCGGCCGCTCGCTTCAACGCGCTCGCGTTCATGAGCGATGCGCTCGACAACGCCTCGCTGCCGGGCGTGAAGATCAACGTGGTGATGGGTCGGCACGCAGGGTTTCTCACCGCCGCGGCGGCGGTGGCGCGGCTTGCGGGTGGCGACGGCACCAAGCCCAGACCGGGCGGCAAGCACCAGACTTCGGCAAACACCCATCACCACATCAACGGCCCGCACCTGATCTACCTTCCGGAAGTTCCGTTCAACACCGACCGCTTTGTCGCCGACGTGCAAGCGGTGTATGACCGCTTGGGCCGCTGCCAAATCGCCGTGAGCGAGGGCATTCAAGACGCTCAAGGCCGAGCGATTGTGACGACGCTGGCCCAGGGGCTGGACAAAGACGCGCACGGAAACGTGCAACTCTCGGGCGTGGGTGCGCTGGGCGATGCGCTGGCGGGGGTGGTCAAGGCCCGCGTCAAAGGCGCATCGGGCAAGCCCGTGCGCGTTCGGGCCGACACCTTCGGCTATCTGCAGCGCTGCTGGCCAGACGCCTCGCCCGTGGACGCCAAGGAGGCCCGCGCAGCGGGACGCGAAGCCGTGAAACTGGCCAAGCGCGGTGAGCTCTCAGGCTCGATCGCTATTCAGCGCGTGAGCACTAAGCCCTACAAGTCGAAGCTGGTGCGGATCGAACTGAGCGACGTGGCCGCCAAAACGCGCCACATGCCGCCAGAGTTCATCAAGGGCAGCAACGACGTGAGCGACAAGTTTGTTGAGTGGGCCACGCCGCTCGTAGGCCCGCTGCCCAAGATGGCTCGCGTGGACGCACTGGTGTAAGAGAACGCGCCCGCGAACCGCCCCTCACTCCCTGGGTCGCACAATCTCGCAGTCCGCCGCTTCTCGGGCCAGTCGGCCGATCGCCGCGCGCTGCTCTTCGCTGACGTCAATAAAGAAGCAGCCCATCTCGTAGCGGCTGAAAAAGGCCGCGCCCACCTTGCGCGACCACGCGATGCGGGCTTTGAGTTCCAGCACTTTGTCCGCCACACGCAGGGTCACGCGGATCGGCTGCATCGACGGCGGCGGCGGCGCCACTTTTTTGTGGCAGCGCACGCGCATTCCCGTCAACGACAGGTTGACCACCTCGCCAAGTTCACACTCTAGCAGCACACAGTTAATGCGATTGCGCACCCGCCGATTGTCCGCGTTGTCGTCACCCGCAGTCTCGATCGCGGCGAATCGTCCGTAGCCGATCATGCCTGCCCGCCCTTCGTGCGTGAGCGACCCTCCGCGCGCAGTTGGGCCTCAGCACGCGGCTCGGCGGATTGGTCAACATCATCTTCGTCG
>JBGSRG010000200.1:0-1771 GCA_041737685.1 Phycisphaerales bacterium
GGCGGTGTTGAGCAGCATCCGGGCCACCCGCCGGCGAGCACCGGGGTAGTCCGGGTCAAGCCGAAGCACCACGTCAAAGTGTTCCAGCGCGGTCTGGTGTTGATGCTCGCGGTCGGCGATTTCAGCGAGGCGAAAGTGCGCATCGGCGTTGTCGGGCTCCAGTTCCAGCACACGCCGAAACTTCTCGCCCGCTTCGCCCAGCCGGTTCATGTCCATCAACAACTCGCCAACGTCCAGCAGCGTGTCGATATCGCCCGGATCCTGACGGAGTTCTCGAAGAAACAACTGCCGAGCTCGCTCGTGCCGACCCGTCGCCCGATAGGCGCGGGCCAACTTTGCATGAACGCCCGGCAAGCCGGGGTCGTTGGCGGCGGCCTCGCGCAGACACCAGATGGCCTTGTCGATCAGGTTTCGTTCCAGCAGGCTCTCGGCCATCGCCGAGAGCGCCTCAGCGTTGCTCGGATCCAACTGCTGGCTCAGATAGAACATGAGTTCGGCTTGCTCGTGTTCGTCCAAACGTGCGTGCGCTTCGATCCGCATCACCAGCGGCAGAACGTTCGACGGGTCAAGTTTGCGAGCACGCTCCAACCAGGCAATCGAGCCGCGATAGTCGTCGGCGCGCAGCAGATTCGTTCCGACCGCAAGCGCCACCTGTGGGTCCTCGGCGTCGAGTTCGTGACAATCCTTGAAAGCGCTTACGGCCTCGCCATATCGACCAGCCGCTTCGAGCGTCAGGCCCAGATTGAAGTGCCACTCGGGCCGGTAAGGGTTGAGGGATAGTGCCTCACGGAGTTCCAACTCCGCCTCTTCCCAGCGCCCGTGCTCATAGTGCTCGTGGGCGCGCTCAACGTGGCTTTCTGCGTCAATCCAGTCGTTCATGGTCCTTGGCCGCTCCGCAGGCCTTCTGCTCCGCCTCCCCGCCACTTCCGTCGCCTGTGCATCCAATCCCACGCTCAAGAGTTTATGCGCTTCGCCAGCGGCCCGCAGTCACTGTTAGTCGCCGCCAGATGCTGTCCTCACGAACACCTCTTCGCCGATTGTTTATCGGCTTGGTCGCGCCTCGGGGCTTGATTCCGGCCATTCACGGCCAGTATCGTGCTTCCCAACCGCTTCTAACCGGTAGATGCTTGTCCGTACCCGACCGACGCGATCTGAGTCTTGGGGGGCTCTCGATGCACATACCTTGGCCGAGATTCCACTGCGTTGCTCCCGTTTGCAGGCGAACCGTCGCGGCAGTGGCTCTGCTGTTCGCTGTTCCTGCGGGCTGTCGCAACGACTCGTCGAAGGCCAACCAATGGTCAAACGGCCCCGTTCGGGTCGCGGCCAGCGCCTCACACGGGACGGTCGAAGCAGCCGCCGAGACAGAGCACGAATCCGTTCTTCCCTCCAAAGATATCCAAACTCAATACGAACATACAGGTCTTGTTCTCGCCGATTTCCAGCCCAACGACCAATCCAGCGAACGGCCCAACCACCAGCCCGAAGTCGCCGCTGCACCAGCCCCCGACGCACCTCCGTCGATCAATCGTTCACCCGAAAGTGAACAGGCCCTTCGCACACTCTTGAACGAGTCTGCCGAAACTTCACAACGCGCATTGGCCGCAAGCCTGCTGCTGGGTGTGAGAGCCATCGCGACAGGCCCTGCCACTTTCGACCCGGCGTCGATCGATCCCGCCGTCCGAACACTGCTCAACTTTCGACCACATCCCAACGGCGACGCCCCATCGTTGAACATAGACACCGGCACGGTACCGATTCGAGTCGAAGCACC
>JBGSRG010000124.1:0-4022 GCA_041737685.1 Phycisphaerales bacterium
CGGCATGGGGTTCGCCGATGGTCCCGCAGATGGCTCAGGCCCCACAGGCCCAGGCGGCACCCGCCGCGACGCCAACGCCGGCAAAAGGAAAGAACGCCACCAGGTCGATCATCACGTCACGCCCATCGGTGGTGCACAAAAGTCGCGAGTCCACGGCCCGCGCGTCGTCCAGGCCGGGCGCGAGCACCGCAAGGGCAAGCTCGTCAGCATCGGGCCCACTGACATCTTCATCGAGTTCGGCCCCAAAGAGCTCGGCGTCGCCCCGCGTGCCAACTGGGCCGAAGACGCCCTGCCCATCGTCGGCGAAGAGCTCGAAGTCGTCATCGACAAGTTCGAGCCTTCAGAGTCCATCTTCATCTGCTCCAAGCCCGGCACCGTCGTCAAGGCCGCGTGGGAGAACCTCGAACTCGGCCAGACCGTTGAGGGCAAGGTTGTTGGTGTGAACAAGGGCGGACTCGAGGTCGAAGTCGCCGGTCATCGCGCCTTCATGCCCGCAAGCCAGGTCTCGCTCGACCGAATCCCCGACCTCTCGGTCATGCTCGGCGAGAAACTCACCTGTCAGATCTCCCAGATCGACAAACGAGGACGCGGCAACATCGTCCTCTCCCGTCGAGACCTCCTCGACCAGGAGCGGAAGGAGAAAGCCAGCAAGATCCGCGACAGTCTGCACGAGGGCGACACCCTCGACGGCACCGTCCGCAAGATCATGCCCTTTGGCGCCTTCGTCGACGTTGGCGGCATCGACGGCCTCATCCACATCAGCGACCTCACGTACGACCGGATCGGTTTCGGCGAGAAGGCCATCGAGAAGGTGCTCAAAGAGGGCCAGCCTGTCCGTGTCAAAGTGCTCAAACTCGAGTGGAACGACGCCGACCCCAAGAAGTCGCGCATCTCCCTCGGCATGAAGCAACTCGCCGCCGACCCATTCCAGACCGCCGTCTCCGACATCACCGAAGGTGCGCAGGTGGGCGGCCGAATCACCCGCCTCGCCGAGTTCGGCGCCTTTGTTGAACTCGCGCCGGGCGTCGAGGGCCTCGTCCACGTCAGCGAGATCGACCACAAACGCATCAACCACCCGCAAGACGCGCTCAAGATCGACCAGATCGTGCAGGCCAAAGTCCTCAAGATCGATCCCGAATCGCGCCGCATCTCGCTCAGCCTCAAGGCCCTGCTCGAAGCACCCGCAGCGCCCGCCGGCTCCAACCGCAAGGGCGGCGAGCGCGACAAGCCGGGCCGCACGCCCGAGGAGATTCAGAAAGAAACCCCCGCTCTCCGCCGCCTGCGCGAACAGGCCAAACTCAAAGAGGGTGCCGAGGGCCGCAAGGGCGGGTTCGGCAAAGGCTACCTCGACGGCGGCGGCCTCGCGGGCCTGAAGCTCTGAGCAAACCCCCGCACCAACGCGGCGGCGAACCAAAACCGACCCCGGCTTCTGCTGCGCGTGCTATCGCGCTGTCGAAGTTGGTCTTCCTGACTTCGATGCACGCTCTGACCCACTCCACTTCCCCCCGCTCAATCCCCCGATACCATCCCCTCATGGTCAAGCACGCTCTGCTCGCGCTCCTCTTGCTCGCCGCCCTCGCGCTCAACCCCGGCTGCGTCGGCTTCCACGTCTATCCGCCCGAAGAGGGACTCAGCGGCATCGCCAACCCCAACTCTTCTCCCATCCCTGAACTGGCCAAAGAGGCCCTCACGTGGACCGTCACGCGATACCCGCCCACCGGCGGCTACGAGTGGACACGCACCCCCGCCAACCTGCCCGGCGGCGAATCCAAGTTCGTCATCAATCTCCCTTCAGGCTTCAACGCGGCGATCTATCGAAGCATCGCACGCGACGTAAGCCCCAACGCGCTCCCGATGGAGCCCGGCCTCGAATCGCTGCCCACCTACCACGTCTCTCGCTTCTACGTCGTCGGCGATGAGGCCAAGGTCGACGTCATCCGGCCCGTCTACGGCCTGCCCGGCAACAGCCCCGATACCGGCGCTATCACGCAGGGCATCACCCTCAGGCTCCGCGGCGGCCTCTCCTCATGGCACGTCACCAGCCACACCACCTGGACCCCCGGCGCGCTGCAAGTGCCGCCCATCAACTACGTCCCTTCGAACTAAGCCAGCAGCGACCGCCTGAGTTCCCTGCGCTCAAAGCGATCGCGCTCACTCAAAGTCCGGCTTTCCTCGTGGCATCGCCCTTCCGGCCGATGTTCCGCGCGCCCTCTCCCCATGGCATCGGCTTTCCGGCCGATGTTCCCCGACCCACACACTCACTCTCTCCCGCCACCGTTTCTGCTTTGCTGCTTTGCTGCTTTGTTGCCTTTCCCCCGCTTCCCGCAACTCGCACGCCCCGCACTCATACAATCTCTCATGCAGACCCCCCGCTTCCCGCAACTCGCACGCCCCGCACTCATACAATCTCTCATGCAGACCCCGCGCTTCCAGGTCGCTCTCCGCCTCGCGATCATCGCGTGCGTTGCGCTCGCTTCGTGCAACCACTCTGCCACCCACAACGCGCCGCCTGCAACACTGCCAACTCCACCAACCACACACGCCCTCCACAATCTCCACCCAATCGGCACCAAACTCATCTCCGGCGCAGCGCCCGATGGCGATGCCGCCTTCGACGAACTCGCCTCGATGGGTGTCAAGACCATCATCACCGTTGACGGCGCAACACCCGACGTTCAACGTGCCCGAGCCCGCGGCATCCGCTACGTCCACATCCCCATCACCTACGCACAGGTCAACACAGCGCAACAACTCGAAATCGCCCGCGCCGTGCGAGACTTGCCCGGACCCATCTACCTGCACTGCCACCACGGAATGCACCGCGGCCCCGCCGCCGCGGCCAGCGCCGCCGTGCTCCTGGGCGAAGTCTCACCCCAGCAAGGTGTCGATTTCATGAAACTCGCCGGCACCGCGCCGCAATACCAGGGCCTCTACGCCTGCGTCGCCAGCGCCACCGCCGCAAGCGCCCAAGCGATCAACGCAGCGCCCGCCGACTTCCCCGAACTGCGCAGAGCCGACGGCATCGTCGCCTCGATGGTCGAAACCGACATCGCCCACGACAACCTCAAGGCCATCAAGGCCGCGGGTTGGAAAGTGCCACAACACCATCCAGACCTCGTGCCCGCCGCCGAGGCCGGTCGTCTCACCGACAATCTCCGCCTCGGCCACCAAGACCCCATATGCAAGCAGTGGGGCGACGACTTCGAGCAGCAGATGCTCAGCGCGATCAGAGCGGCGAGCGCGCTCGAACAGAGCATCGTGGCACGAGCAACCTCCACACAACTTGATTCCGACTGGAAACTCGTGAGCGCATCCTGCAAGGATTGCCACGCGCAGTATCGCAACAAGCCCACGCCGCTGGCTCTGCCCACGCTATCGACCAGTTCACCCAGCGTTCCCGTTCGCTGAACGCTCCGCGATATCGAAGTCCGGCTCTCCCCGTGGCATCGGTCCTCCGGTCGAAGTTCTGCGTCTGCCAGACCCACAGCATCCCGCCATCATTCGCGGCTTTGCGGCGCTGTTGCTCTGCTGCTCTGCCCTCAAGCCCGCGTCACGCAGTGCGCTATCCACATGCGCTTTCGTGCCAACGCATCGCGCGTCCTCAACGCCAAGTTCCTTTCCTGATCTCCCGGCGATCGAGGCCGAATCGCCATACCCCCAAAAACCACCCACGCTCCCGCGTCGGATGCCCACGCATTCTTGCGGGCGTTCTCGACGCGCCCACGCAGTTCGCACATGAACGCTAGTTCATCCGCTTCCGCATCCAAGGTCATCTGCCCACGCTCCGCTGTACGCCACACACAACCACACCAGCCTCGCACCCAACGGCTCGCGACACACAAACCTCAGGGGATGGGGATGCACCACTCAGGTGCCACGAATTGTTCAAGGAGACCTCCATGCGTCCTTCTGTCACAACCGAATCCAACGCTCCGGCACAAACCTCCCCGCTCCAGACCGCACTCGGGCGACGCGGATTTCTTCAGACCGCTGGCGTAGCCACCGCCCTCGCCGCCACCGCC
>JBGSRG010000146.1:0-2299 GCA_041737685.1 Phycisphaerales bacterium
GACGCCGTCGCGCTGGTCGTCAAGGCCCTGAACGAAAAACGAGGCCTCGTCCACCGACTGCGATCCCAGCTCGCCGACTCGCGCAGCGAGTTCATGGGCGTCATCGTCAACGGCGTGCGTGCCAGCGCGGGCGGCTACTTCCGCAAAAACTTCGAGGCCACCCACCGATACCAGTCAGACAAAAAGTGAGTTCACTCATCCGCGACTACGCTCTCTCAGCAGCGCACACTGCGCACCTCCTCTGAACCACGCCACGACACGCGTTCGCCCATGCCTGCTTCACCGGAAACACAGCGCACGCACTCACAACCGCGGTGCCTGGTAACAGGCGGTGCGGGCTTCATCGGTTCGCACCTGGTCCAACTGCTGCTCGATCGCGGCGACACCGTCACCGTCATCGACGACCTTTCCACCGGCCGCCGCTCCAACCTTCCCGCACCTTCCGACCGCCTCCGCTTCATCGAGGCCGACCTGCGCCAGGCGCTCGGCGTGCTCGGTCCCGCCGAACGCTTCGACCAGATCTACCACCTCGCCGCCGCCGTCGGTGTCCGCCTCGTCGTCGACGAGCCCATCCGATGCATCGAGACCAACGTCGAAGGCACCGCCGCCTTGCTCCGCTTTGCCACCGCCCACGGCCCCGCCAACAGCCCCGGCGCCGCCACGCTCATCGCCTCCAGCAGCGAGGTCTACGGCAAAAGTGAGCGATCGCCATTTCGCGAAGACGACGACGTGGTCTACGGACCAACCACGCGCAGCCGCTGGAGTTACGCCGCAAGCAAGGCCATCGACGAATACCTCGCGCTGGCCTATTTCAGCAGCCACTCGCTCCCCGTCGTCGTCGCGAGGTTCTTCAACACCGTCGGTCCCCGTCAGGTCGGCGAGTACGGCATGGTCCTGCCAAACTTCGTCAAGGCCGCCCTCGCCCACCAGCCCATCCGCGTCTTTGGCGACGGCCTTCAGACCCGCTGCTTCTGCGACGTACGCGACGTGGCCCACGCCCTGCCGCGATTGCTCGCCCACCCCAGCGCCGCTGGCCGGGTCTTCAACATCGGCTCCGACCAGATGATTTCCATCGCTGACCTCGCCGCAACAACCATCCGCGTGCTTAGTTCGAGGTCAACCATCGAGCACGTGCCCTACGAGCGTGCCTACTCGGCCGGGTTTGAGGATCTCCGCAAGCGAGAACCCGACCTCTCTCGCCTGCGTTCAACCATCGATTTCTCGCCAAAGTTCTCGCTCGAACAAACGATCAGAGACCTGGCAACCGACATGACCTCGGGCGCCGATGCTTCCGCCCACTCCGTCGCTCACACACCCGCCTCTAACTTCTCAGCCAATGTCGGGGGTCGAGCATGATCCTCGAACTCAGCCAGATCGAACCCCTGCCCCTCTCTCAGCCCCTTTCGCCCGGCGTCAACGTCCCCATCAACGACGCGCTCGGCCTCGCCGGTTCGGCCAAACTCGGCAGCGGCAACGCCGCCGAAGCGGTCCGCGAGCAGATTTCCGAACTCGGCGCCCAGGTCGAAAGTCTCAGCAGCAAACTGAACGAACTCGCCGCCTCCGCCGGACTCAGCGAGTCCTCCATCACGCGCCTCGACATCTTCCACGGCTACATCGGCGTCTTCATCGCCGCCTTCCTCGTCACGCTCATGGTCACGCCCATCATGCGCGTCCTGGCCATCCGCCACGGCGTGGTCGATCGGCCCAGCGAGGCCCGCAAGTCGCACCGCACTCCCGTCGCCTATCTCGGCGGCGTCGCGGTCTATCTCGGCCTGCTCGCCGGAATCGTCTTCGCCTACACCGCGCCACTGCACGGCTTCATCGAGTTTCACCCAACCGTCAAAACCCTAGCCGGATTCGCCGGCGGCGTGCCCATCAGCGTGCTGCTGGGCATGACGGTCATCATGGTCTGCGGCCTCATCGACGACGTGATCGGCATCGACCCTCGCGCCAAAATCGCGGGCCAGTTGTTCGCCGCCGCCGCCCTCGCCACCCAAGACGTCGGCGTCAAACTCGCCGCCGGTGTCATCGTGCCCTTGGCCAAGCAACTCGGCCTGCAGGTCACCTCCGTCAGCGGCATCGAGACCCTCGCCTACTCCATCGACCTCGGCTTCACCATCATCCCCATCGACGTGGTCTACTGGGTGGGCACCGCCGCCATCGCCGTCTTCGTCCTCGGTGCCTGCAACGCCAGCAACCTCATCGACGGCCTCGACGGCCTGCTCAGCGGCGTAACCGCCATCGCCACCGCCGGCCTGCTCGTCATCGCTCTCACCCTCGCTCTCGTCGACGACGGCGT
>JBGSRG010000190.1:0-6333 GCA_041737685.1 Phycisphaerales bacterium
CCGGCGGGGCCGGTAGCCAGCACGCCGGGGCCGGAGCCGCGGACGGCGGTGAACGCGGTGAACACGCCGGGGGATGCCGACAGTTTGTTCAAGATCACGCAGCCCGGCTCGTACTACCTCTCCGGCAACATCACGGGCGTCGTCGGAAAGCACGGCATCGAGATCGTCGCCAGCGGCGTGACGCTCGATCTCAATGGGTTTGATCTGGTTGGGGTGCCGGGGATGGGCACCTTCGACGGTGTGAGGGCGACGGTTAACGGTCTGAGGAACATCACCTTGATCAACGGATCGATTCGCGACTGGGGCGGCGATGGTGTGGACCTTCGAGAGTTCACCGTGAGCAACTGCCGTGTTGAGGGCGTGCTCGCCAGTGGCAATGGCGGCAAGGGCATGAACGTCGGCCGCAGCACCACGGTGTCAAACTGCTCTGCGTACAGCAACTCCGATAACGGCATTGAAACGTTCGGCGGCTGCATAGTCACAAACTGCTCGGCTTACCAGAACGGCGGCAGTTATGGCATCTACATCGCATCCGGAAGTGCCTTGTCGAGCTGCTCAGCCTACGAGAACGCGGGCACCGGCATTGGGACAGCCGGCGCCAACTCAATCTTGAATTGCTCGGCTTTCAACAATGGCGGCAACGGCATCAGCAGCGGCAACGGCAACACGATCTCGCACTGCTCGGCGCTGAGTAACGACATGGATGGCATCACGGTCTCGTTCGGCAGCACGGTGGTCGATTGTTCGGTCTACTTCAACAGCATCGACGGCATCGTGTGCAACTCGCTGTGTGTTGTTCGTGGCAATACGTCCTCAAGCAACGGCACAGGTGGCAACGGCGCCGGCATCCGCGTGACCGGCAATGACAACCGGATCGAGGGCAACAACTGCGTCGACGCGGACCTGGGCATCGTGCTGCTGGGCCCGGGCAACATCATGCTCCGGAACACGTGTTCGGGCAACACGATCAACTACGACATCTTCACCGGCAACCGGTACGGCCCCATCATCAACATCACCGCCGCGAACGCGACGACGGTGAGCGGCAATTCCGCCGCGAGCACGGTGGGTTCGACCGATCCGTGGGCGAATTTCGCGTACTGAACCGTGTTCTCAAAGTCTTGATGGAGTTCTCCCCATGGCCACGCTCAGCCAGCGTCACACCGTCCTCTCCCTCTCCGCCCTCGCCCTGCTCATCACCGGGGAAGTGCTCTACGCCGGGCCTCTCAACCCCCCCGCCGGGCCGGTCGCGCCGACTCACAAAACGCTCACCGAGGTTGAGCCCCGCATCGCCATCAACGCCGTCAACACGCCCGGCGACGACGACGCCACGCCCAGCCTCTACAAGATCACCCAGCCCGGCTCCTACTACCTCACCGCAAACATCACCGGCGTAATGGGCAAGACCGGCATCGAAATCGCTACCGGTGGCGTCACCCTGGATCTCAACGGCTTCGAACTCGTGGGCGTGAACGACGGATCAGGAAACGGCTCGCTCAGCGCCGTGACCGCCCCCACAAACGGCCTGACCAACATCGCGGTCATCAACGGCACAATACGAAACTGGCCCCTGCACGGCGTCCTCATAGGCTCCTTTAACGGAACCGGTTTCCGAGTCGAGCGGTTGCGGGTCAGCGGCAACGGCGGCATCGGAATCTCCGTGCCCGGGGTCTCCATCATCTCCGGCTGCACGGTCGTCGGCGGCAGCACCGGCATCTCCGCCGGGCAGGGGTGCACGGTCACACAGTGCGCTGTGTCAGGCACGTCGAACAACGGCTTCTCAGTGGACTCGGGCGGCACGCTCACAGAGTGCATGGCGTACAACACCACCGGCACCGGGATCTTTGCCAACTCGGGCTCCTCACTCTTTAACTGCAACGTGTACAACGCCGGCGGACGGGGAATCGTCGTCACCAACGGCGCCACCGTCGCAGGGTGCACCGTCTATGTCTGCGTGCTCGACGCCATCCACGCCTGGTCCAACTGCGTCATCCGCGACAGCAACGTCGTCGCGGCCGGGCAGGGCGGCGACGGCGCGGGCATCTACATCTTCGGCAACGACACCCGCGTCGAAGGAAACACCTGCACATTCGCCGATCGCGGCGTGCAGTTGAGCGGTTCCGGCAACTTCGCCGCGAGGAACATCTGCTCGGGCAACACCACCGACTGGGTCTTCACCGCCAACAACGTCTTCGGACCCATCATCGACCGGCGAGCCCCCGCCAGCGGCGCCGTAAACGGCTTCTCCGCCGCCTCCTCGCTCGGCTCCACCGACGCAAACGCCAACTTCTCGTACTGAAGAATCTCTCCCCGACCCCCGCCCGCGTTCATCCTTCGTGAACATCGTGTGGTGAATCCCGCCCGGCGTGTTGGCGCAGCGGGCGTCGCGTGGTACCTTCGGGGTACCCAAGGAGTGTCTCCGATGAACCGTTCCGCCATCACCGTCGGCCTCGGCCTCGCCGCCTGCGCTGTGTTCATCACCGCTCTTGCCGGGCCGCTGAACCCGCCCGCGGGCCCGGTGGCGAGCACGCCGGGGCCCGAACCCCGCACCGCCATCAACGCCATCAACACGCCGGGCAATGCGAGCGGAACGTTTGTTATCAGCCAGCCCGGATCGTACTACCTCAGCGGCAACATCGCTGCGGAGGCCGGCAAGAGCGGCATCATCGTTGCGGTGCCCGAGGTCACGCTCGACCTGTGCGGCTTTAGAATCACCGGCACGCCGACCTCCAGCGCCGGGGTTCACATCTTCAACGGTGGTAGCGGAAGGACGATTGTCCGCAACGGCCACGTCCGCGGCTTCCAGCAGGACGGTGTGCACCTGGCAGTATCCGGTGCTGCGCCACTCTGCACCGTGGAGGACATGGTGCTATCGAACAACGGCACGACGATCGGTGCGGGTGTGCGCGCCGTGTCGGGCGTCGGGCAAGGTGGCGTTGTCGTGCGCCGCTGCCTAGCGACCGGCAACTTCCAGGGCATCAACATCGATAAGGCGGGCACGATTGACGATTGCGCCGTTTACGGCAGCATCGACTCGGGCATCGTGAGCAGCGAGCGTTCGGTCATCCGCAGTTGCACCGCGATGAACAACGGCGTCTTCGGCATCCAGACAGCGTTCCGCTGCCGCATCAGCGGCAACACTTGCATCAGCAACGGCAACGCCTCCCTCCCCAGCTCCGGCGGGATCTCCGCCGGCGGCTCGAACTTCGTCGAGGACAACTTCTGCGACGGCAACTTTGGGTTCGGCTACCTCATCGGCTCGAACAACCTCATCGTGCGAAACACCGCCCGCGGCAACACGACCAACTGGTCTTTGAACGCCAACAATCGCGGCATCGTGATCGCCGCCCCGAGCACCGCTGGCAGCTTCAGCGGCAATGCAGGCGGGTCCTCCCTCGCACCGAGCGGCTACGACCCCAACGCCAACTTTACCTACTGAGGACGTGCCACTGACGCTCGGTCTCAGTGCTCAGCAGTGGTTCGGCTAGACGCACTGCGCTGCCGTCCAGAGGCTCAGAAACTCAAGAAGATCCAGCAGATCGACCGCGCTGTCGGCGTTGATGTCCGCGCCCTGGCCCGCGGGCACCGTGGTGCCGATGGTACCAAGCCACGCGTCGAGGAAGGCCAGCAAGTCCAGCAGATCGATCGAATCGTCGGCGTTAAAGTCGGTGGGACAAGGAAGGCGCCGACTGAGCCGACTGCTGGAGATGGTCTGCTTGGTCTGGCCGGGCTCTTGCACGCGGGCGATCAGCCCCGCACCGTCGGTTCGATCAAAGAACTCGACACGGAAGGAGTGGCGACCGGCGAGCAGGCCGATCTTGCCCGAGCGCTCCTGCATGCCGTGGGTGCCGTCGTTGCTAACGACAAGGGTGTCGCCGATGAAGAGTTTGGAGCCGTCGTCGCTCTCGGTGAAGAAGGTGTAGTTGCCTGTGCTGAGCGCGTTGAAGAAGCCCTCGAAGACCGCCGCGACCTGATCGGCGCGGCCGGAACCGGCGAAGTTGCCGGTGCTGCTCGAGAAGTTGATCGAGCCGATTGGCGTGGTGAGGTAAGGCTCGATGGTGTCAAAGTCGGGGAGAAGGCCCAGCAGAGCGGCCCACTCGTAGTAGCGAACCTCAAGCCCTGAGCCTTGCCGGATTGGGAACTCGGGACCCTTGCGTGGCAGCACGAGAACCGTGACCGTTCCCGCAACGCCTGCGCCGGCGTCGTTGCTTGGGGTGTAGGTGAAGGTGTCGGTGCCCGTGAAGCCCGGTGCGGGTGTGTACCGGACGAGATTGCGACCGCGCGGGCCTGCGCCGACCTGAACCAAGAGCGAGCCACCCTGGGCGCTGGTAGAAGAGGCGAGCGTGAAGGTCATCTCGCTGCAGGTGCTGACGTCGTTGCGCAAGGGATCGGTGCTGACGGTGTCGAGCACATAAACGGTGTCGAAGTCGGGCCGGACTTGGGGCGGCAGTACGCTGAGCGTGACGCAGTCACCGTTGGAGGCGTTGAGGTAGGTAGTCATTCGGTCTTTGGAGCAATCAGAGAAGAGCGCGGGCTGGCTGCCGATAGAAGGGTTCATGATAAAACCGCTGGGTGTGCTCGCACAGGCCGATCCGGTCTGATTGTCGTGCGGCGCGTTCCATTGATGGCCCATCTCGTGGGCGGTCAGCAGCACGCGGCGATTGCTGGCAGCGCTGAAGAACGTCTGGCTGAGGCCGACGTTGGGGTCTTGGCGGCAGACCGCAGGGAGAAAGGCAACGCCGATGACCCCGCCGTCCAGGTCGCGTCCGGTCATGAGGTGGGTGAGGTCGCGGTTGGGGTTGCTGAGGGGGACGCCGTCCCATACGCCTCGAAACTCACCCAAGAGAGGACTGCTGCCAGTAACGTCGCTGAAAGGATCGTTCGGGTCGGTTCGCACGATCAGGCCCGCGACGAAGTGGGCGGCGCCGATGTCGCGCTGGAAGATGAAGTCGCACTCGTTGTTGATGAACTCGACGTCGGCGAGAATCTCGCCAACCTGATCGGGCCGACCGAGGAAGTGGGTGGTGTATTCGTAGTCGGTGTCATAGAGCACGTCAGCGCGCCGGATGCAGGCGGGCAGGCCGCGGTCGCCGAAGCCGGGCTGGTAGGAGCCGGGCTGAGCCGGCTCGATGTTGGCACCGTGCTGCGGGCCTACGCCGCAGAAGTAGCCGTCTAGGCCGCGTGCGTCGGCGTCGTTGTAGATCACGTAGACGTCGGGCTCAGCGCCGGGGATGGCTTCGCTGAGCGGTTGGAGGCGGTGAACGCTCGCGGCGTTTGGGGTGCCCAAGAGACCGTGAATGCTGGCGCGAAGCCGCCCGTCGAAGTAAGAACCGACGACGCGCGGGTCGGGCGTGAGATGAGGATCCAGCGCTCCCGCGTGGTCGTTGCCCGCGTCTGGCTCAACCCAACCGCGAAAGGTGGTGAGCGCAAAGTTGCGGTCGATGGGCGCGAAGTCGTTGGCACCCGGGCCAAAGCCCGCGTAGACGCGGAAGCCCTGGGCGCGCAGGTCGTGGGGTTCGAGCACCAGTTCGCGTGCATCACCGTCGAGGTCGACCTGCACTCTGAGTTGTTCGATGCTCTGGCCTCTGGCGGGGTCGTTGTTGACGAAGAGGGTGGATTGCTCGATGCTCAAGCGCTGGATGCTGAGGTTGCGTAGGCCCCAGAGGGACATGACTTCCTGGCGTGTGGTGTCGGCGAACTCCCAGTCGGCGGCGCGGGGGGCGGGGGCGGGGCTGATGACGGGGTTTGCCGTTACTTTGCCCTGCGGCTTGGCGCTCACCGGATTACGGGTGCGCTGCTGCGGCGGGGCGAAGTCTGAAGCGCTGGCTGTGGAAGCGGATTTGGTGGTCGATGTGGTCGTGGGAATCGACCACGCGCTGAGGCCCGAAGCGGTTCCGAAGAGCGCGGCGAAGCCGAGCGCACGAGTCCATCCTTGCATTCCGCGCGTGCCGTGCGTTCCTGTCATTCTCTTTGCGGGCTGCTGCATCGATATCCCTTCGGGTTACGGGTTCGCCGCGGTGGGTGCCGCTGATGGGGCGTTCGGGTCGGGTGATGGAAAGTAACAGTCGGGCGGAAGCAGATGGCCGAGTATGCCCGAATTGGGACAAACGGCCAGCCAAAGACCGTTGAATGGCCTTTGTTGGTCAAGAAGAGTGCTCGGTAAACACTTTCGGCCCAATCGGGGGGCGTGTTCCCACAAGGTTGGGATCGAAACGGGGCAATGAGACGGCCTAAAGTCGCGTCCGGTGCGAGTTGGGCCGGGACGGGGCGTGTTCTGCCTCGGAAAGGCCGTTTCCGCGGCGTCGATCGGCGGCCGGGCCCGGTGCACGGGCT
>JBGSRG010000211.1:0-3415 GCA_041737685.1 Phycisphaerales bacterium
CCCATGCTCGTCGCGATCTCCAGCGCCAAGTCCAGGTCCTTTGTGCGCCCGTTGCCCTCCTCGATCCGGCTCAGCAACTGATACAGCCAGCCGCTGCCCTCGCGGCAGGGCGTGCACTGCCCGCAACTCTCGTGCTTGAAAAAGCGAGCGATGTTGCGCGCCACCGCCACCATGTCCGTGTCCTCATCAAAGACCGTCGGACAGGCCGTGCCCAAGCCCAGCACGTTGCACTTGCGCCCGATATCAAAGTCCAACTCCGCGTCGAACTGGTCCGGCCCCAGAATGCCCATCGACACGCCGCCCGGAATCGCGCCCTTGTATCGCTTGCCGTGGCGCATCCCGCCGCAGTACTTCTCGACCAGCACGTTGAGCGGGATGCCCAGATCAAACTCAAAGACCCCCGGCTGATTAACGTGCCCGCTCACGCCCATCAGTTTGGTGCCGAAGCTGGGCGGAGCGCCCGCGATGGTGCTCTCGCGGCCCTGCGTCATAAAAGCGTCGGCACCCTGATCGATGATGAACGGCAGGTGGGCCAGCGTCTCGACGTTGTTGATGATGGTGGGCTTGCCGAACAAGCCTTTGATCGCCGGGAATGGCGGCTTGTTCCGCGGCCAGCCGCGCTTGCCCTCGAGCCCTTCAAGCAGCGCCGTCTCTTCGCCGCAGATATATGCCCCTGCTCCGCGGTGCAGGTAGCAATCGACCGCCCACTTTCCGCCGTTGAAAGGATTGAGCGTCTTCTCGCCCTTAAGCAGGCCCTGTGTGCCAAAGACACCCTGCTCATACGCCTCGCGAATGGCGTTCTCCATGACGCGAGCTTGATGGTGATACTCGCCGCGGATGTAGAAGTACGCCGTCTGAATGCGGCAGGCGTAGCAGCAGATCGCGATGCCCTCCAGCACCGAGTGCGGATCAAAGTCGCAGAGCAGGCGGTCCTTAAATGTGCCCGGCTCGCTCTCGTCGGCGTTGATGGCCAGATAGCGAGTTTCGCCGTCGCCGGTCGCGGCGTCGGGCTTGGGGAGAAAGGTCCACTTCAACCCCGTCGGAAAGCCCGCCCCGCCGCGCCCACGCAGCTGCGAACGCTTCACCTCGTCGGTGACGGCCTCAGGCGACATCGAAAGAGCCTTGCGCAACGCCGCGTATCCACCAGTCCTGACGTACTCGTCGTAGCCCACGATGTGCCGGTCCTTCGGGTTGCCGTAGGGGGCCGTGGGAATGCGGGCAGTCAGCGGCGGTCGGGCGGTCTTGGGCGTCCAAGTCATGGTGATTCCAGCGGTGAGGGCCGATAAGCGAAGCGGGGCGGTTGCAAATCGGACGTGCCCCAACGTGTCAAGTGAACAGATGGTAGCGACCGCTGCCGCGGCATCCGCAGCCATGGCAGCGAGACAAGGCCGTGCGGGGGGCTTGCGGGCGGGGTCGAACCGCGGCGTCAAGTTGGGCATGGTCTAACGCCCCAACACGCGGCTGTGCCGACAATGACAGGCGAACCGACTTTGTCGAACGGATCTTTGGCAATGCCCCCTTGCATTCCGCGTTTGACACGGTAGATTGGAAGCGTCGCGTTGGGCGTGTACCGCCATTCCGCTCGCGCGCCAGGGTATGGGTCTCGATATTCTGAAAGACAAGGAGTCGGCGATGAAGCAAGTTGTTACGTGCGCAGCGGCGATGGTTCTCCTCGCCGGTACGGCCTTTGGCGATACCCGTTCCATGAACGGGTTCGGCAACAACCAGACCCCGCTCAGCGAGACTTGGGGCATGACCGGCGGCTTGCTCAAACGAACCGGGTCTGGCGCGCACTACGCCGACGGGCTGGGCACCATGGTGCCGCACGCCAATCCGCGAGCCGTCTCGAACGCCGTCAGCGCACAGACCAGCGCCGGGCTGGGCAACGCACGCGGACTCTCGAGCATGGCCTGGCAATGGGGCCAGTTCATCGATCACGACTTTGCGCTGGTCGACGAATCCAGCGAGTTGGCTAGCATCGCTATTCCTCTGGGCGACCCCACCTTCGACGCCGGTAGCACCGGCACGCAGACTATGCACTTCACGCGCTCGCTGTTCAGCGACGGCGTTACAGGCCCGCGTCAGCAGGCAAACATCATCACGCACTGGATCGACGGCTCGATGGTCTACGGCTCCGACGACTCTCGCGCCGCAGCGCTGCGCGCCACTAACGGCAAACTGCTGACCAGCGCTGGCAACATGCTGCCTTTCAACACGATGGGTCTGGCGAACGCTGGAGGCCCAAGTCCCACAATGTTCGCCGCGGGCGACATCCGATCGAACGAGCAAACGGGCCTCACGGCGATGCACACGCTGTTCATGCGTGAGCACAACCGCTTAGCCGACGCCGCGGCCATCGATCATCCCACATGGAGCGATCAGGAAATCTACGACTACGCCCGGCGGATCGTCGGCGCAGAAGTGCAGGCCATCACGTACAACGAGTGGCTCCCCGCGATGATGGGCGGCTACGGGCTGGGCAGTTACGCCGGATATGACGCAAGCGTCAACCCGCACATCGACAACGCCTTCTCAACGGCCGCTTTCCGCATCGGCCACACGATGCTCAACGACCAGTTGCTGCGCTTCAACGAAGACGGCAGCGTGTTCGCCGGCGGCCACCTCAATCTCTTCCAGGCATTCTTTCAGCCCACATCCGTCGACACCCCGCAAGAACTCGACGCCGTGATTCGTGGCTTGGCGCGTCAAGCATCGAACGAGATCGACACTCAGGCGATCGACGGCGTGCGAAACTTGCTCTTCGGACCGGGCACGGGCCGCGACCTCATCGCCACCAATCTGCAGCGCGGCATGGACCACGGCCTGGCCGACTACAACACCCTGCGCCAAGACTTCGGCCTCAGCGCGATCACCGACTTCAACGATATCACCTCCGACTCGGCCTTGGCCTCAGCGCTCGCCAGCGTCTACGCCTCGGTGAACGATGTCGACGCGTGGATCGGTCTGATGGCCGAGGATCACCTGCCCGGCTCCAGCATGGGCGAAACGCTTATCGCCATGTTCAACGATCAGTTCGGTCGCTTGCGAGACGGCGATCGGTTCTTCTATCTCAACGACGGTGACCTCACCTTCAGTGAGAGGGACTGGCTGAACGGCCTCACACTCGCCGACATCATCCGCCTCAACAGCGACATCGTGAACATCCAAGACAACGTCTTCTTCGTGCCCGCACCCGGCGCGGCGGCCGTCGTTCTCGCAGGGCTGGCACTCGCCGCACGCCGCCGCCGCACCGCCTGATTCGTTCCGAACGCTTGTTCCATCGCTGCCTTAGGAACACTGCGCCCCGGTGTACTCACTGGACACCACGGCGCGATAGACCGGTTTCTTCTTGCCGTCGGCGGGATCTTTCCCTTCGTTGGGGACGTAACATGCACCGAGCGTGCCCGACGACCCA
>JBGSRG010000249.1:0-4697 GCA_041737685.1 Phycisphaerales bacterium
AGGTCGAGCAGGTCAACGGTGCCGCTTCCGTCATAGTCGCCGAGGGTGCCCATCGGCACCATGGTGCCGAGGTTGCCCGACCACTCGCCGTTGAAGGCGAGGAGGTCGAGAAGGTCGACCATGCCGTCGTCGTTGTAGTCGCCGGGGCAGGGCACCCCATTGTCAGCACACGGAACATCGCTGCCCATGCCGTTCACAATCAGACCCCAGCTCGTCACCGATCCGGTGTCAATTCCCGCGTCGTCGGTGATGGACAAGGTCCACGTTCCGGCAACGCTCTGACCACCGAACAGCGTGTTCAGGTCCTGGTACGTGTTTGTGCCGTCCGCAGCACGGTACGAACCTTCCGGGATGGCCGTCACCGCAGTCACCGCGGCGTCCACCAGGCTGCCCGGCGCCGAGTCGGTAAACACGTACGTCCCGCCGAGATTGTCGCCGCCGTTGAAGATCGCGCCGTCGTCGTACAGGAACGCCGTCGTCACCCCGTTCGAGATCGTGATCGTCAGATCCTCAAGGAACGTGTGCGTCATCGTGACCGACACGTCCAGCGAAGTGATCACCGTCGTGTCCGTCACGTCGATCGTGCCGGTGTTCGTCGCGTTGTCCGTGATCGGGATCACGGTGTTCGACACATAAAGCGGACCGGGGCTGCACGAGAAGTTGTCACCAAGATACGTGCCCGTGCAGTCGGCCTCGATCGAGATCGAGCACGTCGTGCCGTTGCAGCACGCGCCCGTGACCGGCACAAAGCTGTAGTTAATCGAGTAGGGAACCGCCGGGATCGTGGTCGTGCTCCACATGCCCACCAGCAGCCAGTACTGCGTGCCGCCCGTCAGCACCGCCGTCGAACTCTCAGGGTCCGAGCACGCGATCTGCGTCAGGTTGTTGCAGTCACCCGTGAACACCGCACGGAACGTGTCCAGACTCGCCGTCTGAGCCACCGTCAGCGTGCCGCCCGATGACGGCGTGAAGGTGTACCAAACACCCAACCGCGCAAACGTGCCCGAGTTGCACGTCACGTCGATGAACTCGTCGGTCGCCGCGAAGCCCGCCGCGACCGCCGTGCCACCGGCAATAACATTGATCACTTCGGCGTTCTCGCAAAGGTCGTTCGCCGGAGCCGTGAAGAACGCGTACGTGAAGTTGTACGGAACCGCCGGCCGCACCGCGCCGCTCATCGACATGATCATGGTGTACGTCGTGTTGGCCTGAGCCGCGAAGTTGCGGCCCTGAGTCGTCGAGCAACTGCCCGCCTCAACCAGCAGACCGTCGCACGTCCCGGTAAAGAACTGCGTCGCCACCGCCGCCGTCGAGGTCTCGTTGATGATCACGGTGCCCGCTTCGGCGCCCGTCGTGAACGTGTACCACACGCCCGCGATCGCCTCGGCGGTCACGCCGTTGCAGTCGATGTCGTCATCGTTCTGCGCAGCGCGTGCATCAACAATCTCCGTGCCGCCGCTCAGCACGTCCAGCACCACCGCGTCGTCGCAGAAGTCGTTGGCCGGGCTGGCCGCAAAGTCGATCGTCACGTTCAGCGGCGTGGCCCGGCTGGTCGTTACCAGATCAGCGCCAACCCGAACCCAGTACGTCTGACCCATGAACGCCGGGAAGATCGACGTGCTGTCGCTCAGCGTGCACAAGGACGCCGCCACCGAGCCGTCGCAGGGATTCGAGTCATACACCGCCCACGCGGCGTTCTGCCCGCCGGTCTCGGCCAGCGAGATCGCGCCGTTGCCGGGCGCTGTGAACGTGTACCACAGGTCGCCAAACACCTCGCAGCCGCCGATGAAGCCGCTGTCGTTGGCACCGTCGTTCAAAACTCCCGCAGTGAACGGGAACGAGCCAATGGTCTCAGCGATCGCACAATCGTCGTTGGTCGGCGGCACGTTCTCGGTGATCAGCACCGTGTAGCCGCCGCCGTTGGTCACACCACCAAAGGTCGCGGTGCGAAGCCGGTACTGCACGCCCGCGTCCAGGTTCACCACCACCAGCGCACCCAGACCGCACGAATCGTCGTTGCAGCCAACGTACGTGATCGCGCCCGCGCACGGATCAGTCGCCAACGCCACGCCGATGTGTGTGTCGCCCTGCGAAGATGCACACATCTGCACCGTGTACGAAGCCGTGTTCACCGGAGTGAACACCCACCACTGCGTCAGGTTGCCCGTGCTGCCGCAGCCCGTCGGGCCGTCGTTCGTCGAGCCGGTAAAGTTGCCACCAAACGCCACGCCCTCGCTCACAGGGTGCAAGCCCGCGTCAGCGCAGTCCTCGGCCTGGCCATACGCGGCCTGGCCGCAGGCCACCGTTCCCGCCGCCAGCGCCAGCGCAAGGCGACAGCGCAAACCCACTTTCATCAAACGCATGTGCTTCTCCTTCAGAAGAAAACAGAGGAACCCACTTCCCACACCACCCGCAGCCACACAGCCACACAACCACACAACCAACCAAAACCCAATCGGCAGAATCGCCAAGATCAGGTCAAGTTCACAGACTACCGCACAAACCGCCACCAGAAAAGAAACTTCATCCCCAATCATCTCAGAACAGGGTCGCAACCCCGAAAATGTTGAACGGTGATTCATCGTCGATTCCTCTCATGCACACCTTCATATCACGTTTCTCGCCCGAGTAGGCCGTCGTATCGACGGATAAGACACGCTGAACCGGTGTTTCACTGTCACCGATCTCGTTCAGCCAACACCAAAAAAAGTGGATCCCTTTCCCGAACCCTTGCCGTCCTTCTCCGCCTTCCCCCCCCCACTTCCCGCCAGCATCCAAATCTCAAACCAACCAACACTCGACAAGGAGCTACCCCCATGCCCAAGTTCACTCCGCGAAGCCACGCGTTCGCCTCGATCGCCCCCCTCCTCACCGCCCTCACCCTCGTCCAGGCCGCCACCGCCGCCGACACAATCACCTGGAAGCAGGCCACACTCCCCGATCAATCCGTGGTTCGATACGCCCTAGTGACCCCAACCACCGACAAGCACGACCCCACCCAACCAACCCCAACCCTCCTCGCCCTGCCGCCCGGCTCGCAAGACGAGTCGATGGTCGTCGCCGGCCTCTCCCGATACTGGGCCGAAGAGGCCGCCAAACGCGGCTGGATCGTCATCAGCCCCACCGCCCCCACCGGCAAACCCTTCCACACCGCCCAAGGCGAGCAGATCATCACAGGCCTGCTCGACGCCGTCAGCAAAGACATCAACTTCCAAGGTGGCCGGGTCCATCTCGCCGGCGTAAGCAACGGCGGCCGAAGCGCCTTCCATCTCGCCGTCAACGCGCCCGAGCGCTTCCACTCCGTGCTCACGCTCCCCGGCGGGGCCGACGGTGCCGACGCCGCCAAACTCAACAACGCCATCGACCTCCCGATTCACATGTTCGTCGGCGCGCAAGACGAATCATGGGCGCGACTCGCCAAAGATACTCAGGCCCGGCTGCTCAAGGCCGGCGCACCCGCCGACCGTGTCACGCTCGAAGAACTCGAAGGTCAGGGCCACCTCGTTGATGTCTCGCCCGCGCGGCTCTTCGATCTGCTCGACGCCGACCACGTCGACGCCATGTCCCGCATCGCCGAGTCCCAAGCCCACATCGCCGTTGTCGAACTCTTCACCTCCGAGGGCTGCTCATCCTGCCCACCCGCAGACGACGTGCTCGTAAAGTTGAACACCCAGCGCAGCAACGCCAACTCTTCCAACTCCAAACCCGGCCTCATGCTCTTGTCCTTCCACGTCGACTACTGGGACCGTCTGGGCTGGCCCGACCGCTTCGCTTCTCACGCCTACACCTCGCGTCAAGAGCAATACTCGCGTGCCTTCAGCGCTCGCGGTCTCTATACACCCCAGACCGTTGTCAACGGCCAGGCCGAGTTCGTCGGTTCCGACGCGGCCCGCACCGATCGCGAAGTTTCCAGCGCACTCGGCGCCATCGCGCCCGCGCGGCTCAGCTTCCGACTCGCTCGCTCCGCCACGCCAACCACACCAAACTCATCCAGAAAGCCGAGCAATTCCAACACGCCGCTCACGATCGAAGTGCTCACGCCCGACGCTCAGCTCGGCGACGTCATCAACGCCGCCATCGTCGAGGACGGTCTGGTTTCCGACGTCAAAGCCGGCGAGAACAGCGGCCGCAAACTCCATCACGACCGCGTCGTTCGCACATTCGAGTCCGTCCAGGCCAAGCCCGGCCGCGCCTCAACCCTGCGCTTGAAACTTCCCAGCGACGCCGACCGCTCGAAGTGCTCGATCATCGTCTACACGCAGCAGCGCAAGAGCATGGCCATCACCGCCGCGGCACAGCTCGACCTGCACGAATAGAGCGATGAACGACCGCCCCGGCGGCCCAAGTAAACGGGCATCAGAACCCCGCCCCTCACCGAGAGCCCTCATCCTTGGTCGCGCCCACGTGTGGCCCATCCGGGTTTCACGCCGCGGATCAACAGCCGGTACGAGCATTCACGCGACACGGTTGCGCGAAGTGTTCAGAGGTTCCAGTTCGTGCTTGAGTTTCTGACCGAGTGTGCTCATTAGAGATATCGACGGGGACAAGTCTGTTGTCCCTCACAGGGCGCCCTGGTCACTCGCTATCGACGTCGCCCGCCGCCGCTCCGCGTGGGTGCCGAACGCTGGGCACCCACGCGCTGATACTGGCTTGCGCGCTGGGTGTTGTGTTCGCCGCGGCTGCGAGCGGAGGCCTGC
>JBGSRG010000351.1:0-5687 GCA_041737685.1 Phycisphaerales bacterium
GTGCTGGCTGAATGAACAGGAGATTGCGACACGCCGACTCCTCGATTGCGGCCCGCTACGGGCGTTCGACACGCTCGCCACCAAGCCCCGGGCAATCCTACGCCAGTTGAGACTCATTCGCAATGACAGAACTCTCCCAGATCAACCGCCAAACCCCCGACAGCGAACACCCACCGTCCATTGAGACCAAGCTCCGCCCACTCCGCTAAACTCATGCCGTGGAATACGACCGAATCATCACCATCGAGCCGGGCAAGCGAGGCGGGAAGCCCTGCATTCGCGGCCTGCGGATCACGGTCTACGACGTGCTGGACTATCTGGCCTCCGGCATGAGCGTCGAAGAAATCCTTGCCGACTTCCCCGATCTGACAGAAGCAGACATCCGCGCGTGCTGGGCGTTCGCGGCAGACCGCGAACGGCGGCTGATGAGGACAACGGCTTGAGACTGCTGTTCGATCAGAATCTCTCGCCGCGTTTGGTTCATGCACTCGCGGGCGACTATCCCGACTGTGAGCATGTTCGCGCCCTCGGTCTGAGCAAAGCGTCGGACGAAGAAGTGTGGCTGGTGGCTCGCAGAGATGGCTGGCTGATCGCCTCAAAGGACGACGACTTCAGACAACTCAGCGTTGTTCGAGGCGCTCCTCCAAAGGTCATCGGGTTGCTCATCGGAAATTGCAGCACCGGCAAGGTGATCGAACTCTTGCGACGCAACGCGGAATTGTTGGGGGCATTCGCGAGCGATCTCGACGCGGCATATCTGCCGCTGCACCGCTGAGGGCGGATGCAAAGGCTTGTTCGTCATCCCACAAACTCTGCGTGCAGCGCCCGCACCGCGTCCGCCGCTTGCGAGGCTCGCACCACGAACGAAATCGACAGTTCACTCGAGCCCTGCGCGATCGCCATGATGTTGATGTTGTTCTGCGCCACAGCATTGAACACGCGCGCCGCCACACCCGGGTGGCCCGCCATGCCCGCACCCACCACCGCCACCACGTTTACGTCATCGACCAGTCGAACGCCCTTGGCAGCGTGCGTCCGCATCAACGCCCGCTCCAGCACCGCCTTGGCGCGAGCGGCGTGATCTCTTGACACGACCAGCGAGATGCCCGCCTCGCTCACCGTCTGACTGATCATCATCACGTTCACCGACGCATCGCCCAGCGCTCGAAACACCTGCGCCGCCGTGCCGGGCCGGCCAACCATCGCCGCACCCGAGATGTTCAACATCGCGGCGTTCTTCAAGAGCGGAATACTCCGCACCGGGTGCTCGCCATCCGCCGCAGTCCCCGGCGGCTCGGGCACAATCAGTGTCCCCGCCGATTCGGTGTTGAACGTGTTGCGAAAGCGCACAGGTATACCCATCTCCGCCGCAGGCTCAAGCGCCAATGGGTGCATGCTCTTGGCACCAAACTGCCCCATCTCGATCGCCTCGGCAAAGGTGATGCGCTCAAGCAGTCGGGCCTGCGGCGTGATGCGCGGATCGGCGGTCATCAACCCGTCAACGTCGCTCCAGATCCACACCTCACGCGCCCGCAACGACGCCCCGAGAATCGACGCCGTGTAGTCGCTGCCGCCACGCCCCAGCGTCGTGGTCACACCGTGCTGCGTTGCGCCGATGAACCCTGTGACAACGGCTCGCTCGCCGCGAGCCAGCAGCGGTTCGAGCGTGTGCCGAACCTGAAACAACGTCAGATCCATCAGCGGCTCGGCCCGCCCAAACTGATCGTTGGTGACGATGCCCACGCGCTGACCCGTGAACCACTCACACGCCCGCCCGCCCGTCGCCGAATCGGTCGATATCGCCGACCCGACCGACCCCGTCGACCCCGTCGACATTGCCGCGGCCATCATCGGCGCACTGAGCGTCTCGCCAAAGGCCACCAGCGCATCGTTACTTCGCGGCGTCAACTCGCCCACCGCCGCAATCCCCGCGATCAGCCGATCCAGCCGATCCAGAACCTCACCAATATCCGTCGGCGCCCGGCCGCCCAGCGCTGCGGCGGTTTGCTCATGCTTCTGCCGAATCGCCTGCGACTGCACCCTCATCGCGGCAAGATTGTCGCTCGCCGCGGCCTCGCCCAACTCAAGCAACTGCTCGGTCACCTGATCCATCGCCGAGACCACAACCACCACCCGTGACTGCCCCGCCGTGCTCGTCGCAATCCCCGCCGACTTCGCGATCGTCGCGGCGTCTTTCATCGACGTGCCACCAAACTTCATCACGATCGTGTCGTTGTCAGGCTCTTGCGGCGTCATGGCCGTTGCTCCGACGAATGGTGCCAGATATCGACCAGGTCTCGCAGAATCGCCACAGCCGTCTGCGGGCCGCCCGCGCCCGCGCCCACAATCGAAACCACACCCGCCACCGCCGTCGTGAATTCCACGGCGTTCCCCGTTCCTTGCACGTCCAATGGGCCGTGTCGATCGACCTCTTCGGGCGCAACAGATAGCCCCACCCGCGCCACGCCCGCACCACCGCCGTCTGCGTGCGCACCGTTCTCCACCGCACACTCGACCCGTCCAATGAGTTTGATCACTTTGCCACGGCCCGATGCCTCACGCACTCGCTGCGCTGACACACCGCGAATCCCCTCCCGGCGCACGTCCTCAAACCTGGCTCGCGCGCCCAGCACCGCGTTGGCCAGAATCACCAGCTTCACCCCCGTATCGACACCATCCACATCGGCGCTCGGATCACTCTCGGCCAGTCCCATTGCCTGCGCCTCGGCCAGCGCATCAGCGTACGAAACGCTGCGCTCGGTCATGCTCCACAGAATGTAGTTCGTCGTCCCGTTCAAGATGGCCCGGACCGACGTGATCGTGTCGCCCCGAGCCAGGCTCCGCGCCACACTCAAAACGGGTGTGCCCGCACCCACCGCTCCGCTGAATCGCAGCATCACGCCGTTGTGCTGCGCAAGTTCAGTCAGCGCCGACATCGCCACCGCCAGCGGCGCTTTGTTCACCGTCACCGCGTGCATACCGCGGCTCATGCCCGCACGAAGATTGGCCAGCGCAGGCAGCGGATTGTCAATGTGGCTGGGCGAGGCCTCCACCAGCACGTCAGCACCAACACTCGCCAGCAGCCGATCCGCACTGCCAAACTCGTTGAGCCAAACACCCGAGGCAACGCCCGCGACGCTGCCCGTGCGCTGCTTCGCTGCCACAAGTTCGGCAACATCAAGCCCGCGCTCGCTCAAAGCCGCCCCGCGCGAGTCAATCACGCCCACCAGAGTCGGCAGCAAGCCCTCACGCGCATACAGAGCATCTCGACGCTCGCGCAGCAACAGCGCGAACGACCTGCCAACCGAGCCAAAGCCCACCAAAGCGATCCGCACGCATCCGCCTCTGCGACTATCCCAGCACCGCCGCACGATGACCGGCAACGCCGCCGATCAATCGGTGCTTCGTGTCCGGAAGTCTACCGAAAGGCGTGCTACCGCGCAGAATCTCCATCCAAGCGGGTATATGCCCGATCACGCATCAAACAACGCCTCCAGGGCGAAGCTTATAGACAGCCTTCGATCCACACCGACAGGAACTCGAGCAGGTCCAGCAGGTCGATCACGCCATCCGGCACGTAGTTCGCCGCCGAACCATTCGCGGCCTGTCCAAGCCCACCCAACCAGAGGTCAAGGAACCCTAGAAGATCGAGCAAATCCGACGCACCGTCGCCGTTCACATCCGAAGCGCACACCGGCGCGAACAGACCGGGTGCATACGCGGCACCGCCCGCCGGATCGATGCTGCCGATCGTGCTGATGGTCCGCAGCGGATACGGAGAGGCGTAGTTATCCACGACCGCGAGCGTTGCCACATCGATCACGTAGTGAAGGCCGCCGTTGCCTTGGATACTGGTGCTCGAAGGCTCGTCCTGCGAATCTGAAAGCAGAAAGAGCCGGCCGTCGTACGCCCCCAAGCCATCCACATCGGTCACCCCATCGGGATAGGCCATCAGCAACTGCAAGCCCGCGCTCGGGTCCGCCGCCTCAACAAAGTAGAGGTTCCGTCCGCCAGTGTCGTCGTCATCGCTGAAATAGATGCGGTCGGCGATCGGGTCATAGTCGATCCCGCCGATTTGGTAGATCGACGTGCTGGTCGGCTCATACTCAAGCACCATCTGCGTCTGGCCCGTCGTCGGGTCAACCGAGAAGAGCGCTTCGGGCTGACCGGCACCGCCCAGCGTTCGTGTCGCATAGAGCACGCTCCGCTGCGTGTCATAGGCCAGACCGCCAACCACCATGCCCGTGGTCGAATCCGGCCGAGTGAGCGAAGCCACCAGTGATGCGCTGATGTTCAGCGGATCCGTGTAGTCCAAGACATACAGATCCGACTTTGTCCCATTGGTCGTCGTGGCAAAGAGCCGACGATTCGTATCGTCCGCGGCCAAGCCGGTCAAGCCCGGTGCCGTCGCCGGAAGCGTCGTGCTCGGGTCCAGCGGATCGAAGATCGACGTACTGCTGCCATTGGTCTGATCAACCTGGTAAACCGTTGTCGGCCCGGTTGAGAAGAGCGGACGGGTGATCGACGTCACCCACTGCGCATGAGCAATCGCCGTAACGCCGACAACGCCCAGAACAAACGCACCCGTTCGGGCACGAAGTGATCGAATGGTAAAGGTCATGGACATCAGCGGCTCTCCTGTTGGCAATCGCGAACAAATGATCCAGCCTGAACGATTCTTGGCGAGACAACGCCGAAGTGCCTCAGGTAACAACACTCGGGGACTGCCGATACTCCCGTCCTCTGCCCCCGGTTCTCCCCTTTGCGCACCTTCGCCGTCTTTATCTGCAATTCAAAATTTTCTACCCCGTCATCCCAGCTACGCGAAGTGCCCTCAAGTCCGCGTACAGCCAATGTCCGGCTCTCGCAATCCGAACTTCCTGACCATCTCGCTTCCTCAAACCATCAACCCCCTCGCTTCTTCCTCACTTCGTCCTCAATGTGCTTCATCGCCGCGTGTCGATGCTCGTCAAAGTCCGGCCGGCTTCGCAAACGCTCCATAGCCGCAGCGCTCTGCCCGCGCTCGTGCATGATTATCGCCACCAGCGCGTCATGGTCCGGGTGTGCCAGCCAGTACGAATCCGTCTGCCAGCGCTCCGTGCCACCCAGCATCAACTTCTCCGCGAGGGCAACATCTTTCGGCGTCTCACCGAACGCCACCCCCGCGCCGTTGCCCGCCAGGGTGCCGACACGCGTCCAGAAAAACTCGTTGACCTTCGCCCGGTCGATGTCCTCCTCGACCACCGCGATCGTGTCGAGCAGGGCGAGCGCAAACACCGCCGACTGATGGTCGCCCGGCTTCTCCAGCCTCTGGTGCGCCAAATCCAGCACGTCCTGCAGCAGAATCTCTTCCTTGTACCACGCTTGCTGAATCCCCTGACCCGCAGCGCCCCGACCCGTCGCCCCCGCCGCGAGGGAGTAAAGGCTCTCCAGTCGGTCTGACTTGCTCTCGCACCCGGTAACGCAGACAACCAACGACACCAGACCCAGCGGCACAAACCCACCCGCCGCCACGGCCACAACCCAACCCAGCGCCCCCGTTCGTGCCCGCTCCGCTCGGCTTTGCCCCACCATGTCAATCCTCCCGGCCATCCCCGAACCCCTCCTTCACGATATGGGCTTGGCCGCTCGCGGTTGAGCCTTTGCACGCAAACACGGCCTTTACTCGCAAAACACCCCCAATCATG
>JBGSRG010000227.1:0-2130 GCA_041737685.1 Phycisphaerales bacterium
GCGGGGATGTAGCCGCGGCCCTTGGCGACGCGCAGTTCCATCTCGAAATCGACCTTGTCGGTCAGCGTGGCGATCACCAGATCCTTGCTGATGATGGTGATCGAAGGGTCGGCCTCGATGAGGTCGCCCGTGACGTCGCCCGGACCGGCCGCGGCGAGTTGCATGGTCTTGGGCTCGTCGCTCTCCATCTTGACGATGAGCGACTTGACGTTGAGGATGATGTCGGTGACGTCTTCCATTACGCCGGGCAACGAGGTGAACTCGTGCGGCGCGCCCTTGATCTTGATGCCCGTGACGGCGGCACCCTCGAGCGAACTGAGCAGCACGCGCCGTAGAGCGTTGCCGACGGTGGTGCCGAAGCCACGCTCGAAGGGTTCAACGATGAACCGGCCGAACGTGTCGGAGCGGAACTTGGACTCGGAAGTGACTCGGGACGGAAGTTCGAGACCTCGCCAGCGAACACGCATGCGATGATCCTTTCAGATGTCGGCGGCCATTTCGAAAGAGCCACACCCGGTGTTTCGCGTATCGAGCCGCCGCGGGTGCCGACGAGGCCGCGGGCTCTGCTGTGCGATGGGTGCCTGACTGATGAACGATCGTGAGCCGGAGTGACGGGGTCTGCTCGCCTTTGCGAGGGGAGACGGGGCGAGCGGTCCGCCCGTAACCGCCAAACCGGCGAATATCTGGATGAAAGAGCCGATCAGACGCGCCGGCGCTTGGAGGGGCGGCAGCCGTTGTGAGGGATTGGTGTGTGGTCTTCGACCGCACTCACGCGAAGACCGGTGGAGACCAGGCCGGTGACGGCCGACTCGCGACCGGGGCCGGTGCCGCGGATGTAGACCTCAAGTTCGGACATGCCGACCTTGCGGGCCTTTTGTCCGGCCGATTCGCCAGCGCGGGTGGCGGCGAAGGGCGTGGCTTTGCGAGCGCCCTTGAAGCCCATCGTGCCAGCCGAGTCCCAGCAGACGGTCTCGCCGTTGGGATCGGTGATGGTGACGATGGTGTTGTTCTGCGACGCCTTGACGTGGGCGATGCCGCGAGTGACGTTCTTGCGGACTTTCTTTGCCTTCTTTGCCATGATCGAAAACTCCTCGGATCATCCGACCGTTTGGTCGTACCCGAATGCTGCCGGCGTTTGGCGGCGATGGTGCGTTGTGCGGCCATCGCCGGGGTGCCGGGGAATGAACAGGGTGCCTTACTTGGCGCGTGCCTTACTTGGCTTTGACGCCCTTCTTACCGGCGACGGTCTTCTTCTTGCCCTTACGGGTGCGAGCGTTGCAGCGTGTGCGCTGGCCGCGCGTGGGCAGGCCACGGCGGTGACGATCGCCGCGATAGGCGCGGATGTCCTTGAGCCGCTGAATGTTCTGCTGAACCTGACGGCGGAGCGCACCTTCGACCAAGAACGTCGCGTCGATGATGGCGTTGATCTGGGCGAGCTTCTGCTCGTCAACCTCGTTGGAGCGCAGGTTCTCGTCGACCTCGGCCTGTTCGAGAATCTTGCGTGCAAACAGCGGCCCGATGCCGTGGATGTACTGCAACGCGAAGTAGATCTTTTTGCGATCGGGAATATCGACGCCGGCAACACGTGGCACAGACTGCTCCTGATTGATTCAGGCCTTGCGATCAAGGCCCTGAGTTGATGCAGCGAGACGGGGATGCGGATCGGACAGCGCGAGCGCTGTCAACGCGGTGAATCAGCCCTGCACTTGCTTGTGCTTCGGCTCGTTCTTGCAGATGACGCGGACCTTGCCCTTACGGCGGACCACCTGACAGTGAGCACAGACTTTCTTGACGCTTGCTTTGACCTTCATGGTGCTTCTCAGTGAGTTGCCGGGCGGCCGGGCAAGATGGTGGCGAGAACCAGAACAGATGAACGGGGGGCAGAACAGGGCGAGAAACGGGTGTCAGATCGGCCCTGATCGTTCGCTCGGGGCTTGAAATCCATCCCCTTGAACAACTGCCCTTACCAAACGCTCGGAGCGCAGTGGTGATGTTAGGCAGTCGCTTGTCGATGGTCGCGTCCGGTCGGGGCTTCCATGCACCCGAACCACTGCTTTTTCGCACAGAGCAGACCCGAAACTTGGCGTCTGCGTCGGAGGAGGAGTGTCACTGGCGGTAGGTGATTCGGGC
>JBGSRG010000376.1:0-40550 GCA_041737685.1 Phycisphaerales bacterium
GCGTGTGATCGCATCGGCGTCCAGTCGCGTGCCCAGCGTGCGTACCTTGCGCTCGGCTAGTTTGCGTGCCTGGGCCGACTCGTCGACCCCCATGTCGGAGCGTTCGCTCATGGCTGCGCGAACGACCTCGCCAGCAAGCCGCGCGTCGATACGCTTGGACCTCAACTTGGCCTCTAACAGGCGGGCGCCTGCGGGCTTGCGCTGCAACTCTGACCACACAACCGACTCGGCATATCGGCGGTCGTTGAGCAAGCCGCGCGTTTGCAGGTCTGCCACAACCACTCTTGCTGGCTCGCTGCCGACGCCCTTACGCTGAAGTTTAATGGCCAACATGCCCGCAGAGATAGGCGCTCGGGCGACGCTGCGGAGCGCCCAGTAGCGGGCATCGGTGAGGCCCTGCTCACTGAGAATGCCCTCGATCATCGCCTCGGTCAAAGCACAACCGGCGTCGAGCCCGAGTCTCTCCGCACCGTTGCGGTCAATCTTGGCTGCACTGCGTCGACCAATGCGAACGTGGACCACGTCCGGATCTTTCGGGTCGGGCGTGAGGGCCCGAAGTGTGGCACCAACGACCAGTTCGGACTGACGCTTGGCCCGGCGTTCGACCGCCATCGCTGGAGTTGATCGACGGCCGTTCTTCAAGGTTCGCAAGCCTCCATCAAGGACTGGAGTTCGCCCAGGGCCTTGGCGTCGCCGCTGTGTTTGGCCTGGGAGATGCCCGCCTGCAGCGTTGCTCTCGCTTCATCGGGACGGTCGAGTTTCAGAAGCGTTGCGGCCTTGTGGTAATAGGCGTAGGCGTGCGTCGGGTCGGCCGTCAGGCAGCGATCAAAGTAGTCGACGGCCAGGGCCAGATCGGTCGGACCGCCGAGTTTGCTGTGCTCCTGGGCTAGGCCATAGAGCACGAACGCGTCGGCGGGATCGGCTTCGAGCATCGAAGTGAGTTTGTTCAGGCGGGTCATGTGCGTTGTTCCGTCCGGGAGATGGTGAAGCGAGCAACGATTGACGAAGTATCGCGGACGGGAGGAGGGCAGAAGGAGAATGGAAGCCGCGAACTGGCTCACCCCACCGGCCACTCTACAACGCCTTGAACGCCGCGATCGCGCGATCACGGGCTGCAGAGTGATTCACGATAGGTTCGGGGTAGTTTACGCTCTGCCGCAAGAGTGCCGGTAGTTCGCTCGGTTCGTGAATAGCCTCCTTCTCGCCGCCGTCGAGGTCTCGTAGTTCAGGCAAGTGTCGTTTGATGTACTCGGCCTGTGCGTCGAACCGGCGTGACTGCGAGATGGGATTGAAAATGCGAAAGTATGGTGCGGCGTCGGTTCCGGTTGAGGCCGACCACTGCCAGCCGCCGTTGTTGGAGGCCAGGTCGCCATCGACCAAATGCCGCATGAAGTGTCGCTCGCCCCAACGCCAGTCGATCAACAGGTCCTTGGTCAGATACATCGCTGTCACCATGCGAACACGGTTGTGCATCCATCCCGTTTCGGCCAGTTGACGCATGCCGGCGTCAACGATTGGCACTCCGGTCGTGCCCTTCTGCCAGTGCCGGAAACCCTCTTCGTCGTATCGCCACGCCAGCCGCTCGGTCTCGGGCCTGAAGGCCCGCCCCATGCTTACGCGCGGAAAGCCAACCAGAATGTGCTTGTAGAACTCGCGCCAGACGAGTTCGCTGATCCAATGGTTGGGACCCTCGAATCCGTTACGTTTGTTGTCGAGTTTGCCGTCGTTGGCCACCACCGCCGCGGCGAGGCACTGTCGGGGCGAAATGGAACCAATGGCCAAATGGGGCGAGAGCGTCGACGTTCCGTCGATCGCAGGGAAGTCTCGCTGCGCCTTGTAGGCATCGATCGAGCCTTTGACAAAGGCTTTCAGGCGTGCCATCGCCTCGTCCTCTCCCGCGGGCCAGGCCGTGTCCGGTACGTTTGTGGCAAAGCGCGTTGAGTCGTCATTGACCAACACCACTGCCGGGATTTTATCAGACTTGATTGACAGTTTGGCTTGCGCTTTCGGCGCATCGACCACCGCTGCGGAGCCAACGCCACTGAGATATCCCTCCTCTTCCAGTACTCGGTAGTAAGACCGCTTGAAGGGAGAAAAGACCGTGTAAAACTTCCCGTCCCCCGTCAACACCGATCCTGGCGGCAACATGATCTGATCGTGCGAGCGATGGAGCCGGATGCCATCCCGACGCAGCCTTGCCTCCACCGCGTCGTCCCGTGCTCGCTCGTTGACCTCATACTCGCTGTTGACGAATACGGTGCCAACTTGGTGTTCTTGGCAGAGTCGAGCGATCGCTTCGGGCGCTTGGTCAAACCGGGATGCCTCGACAACCCTGAGCGAAATGTTCAGAGACTCCAGACGGTCGCGAAGCGCACCGAGCGTTCGCAGCATGAACCGAACGCGTACGCCCGACCAGTCGTGCTGAGCCCATTGCCCCGCGGCGAGCAGAAAGACAGCGAGCACGCCGTCACTGCTGGCCTTGCACGCCGCGCCCAGCGCCTTGTTGTCATGTACCCGCAAGTCTGCTCGAAACCAAACCATCGCGGGCATGGTCTTCTCCTTTGTGCGCAACCGCACCCACTTCGTCTGGTCGAACTTTCGACGATACCCGTGCTTCGACTCGAAACGCCGAACCGATGCCGTCACGGCTCAGAATTGGCAGCGGCATTGAGCCGCCGTACCGCCACGCCTCCTCTGCGCCATCGCCAGGCAGACGCCAGAGCATCCCAGAGCATTCTCGGGGCATCCCTCGCGATGCGGAGCGTGGATTGGGTCGGATTCTCCCAGTCCACTGGCACTTCGCGGATCACGGCACCAAAGCGCTCGGCGATGAGCAAGGCTTCAACATCAAAGGCAAAGCGATCGACGCGTGCGTGGCCGAAAACTCGCTCGGCTATCGGCAGCCGAAAGGCCTTGAACCCGCACTGCGTGTCGTGAAGCCCCGGCAGGCAGAACAATCGAACGGCGTAGGGGAATGTCTTGCCCAACAGCTGTCGCAGGCGATGCTGCTGGCGAATGATTCGTGCCCCAGCGGAGCGTCGGGTGCCAATCAAAACGTCCGCCCCGTGGGCGTACTCCGCGAACCGTTCGAGGTGTCGGATAGGCGTTGAGTTGTCGGCATCCATGAAGAGCACCCAGCCCGCCTGCTGCATTCGGTTCGCCGCCGCGTCATCCGCGGCCTTACGCGACCGCATAGCAGCGACCTCGGCAAGCACGCCCGTGCGGACGGCGTGGCCCTTACCCCGATTGGTCCCAGTGCGAAGCAGGCCCACGGGCGCGGCCTGTACACCGGCGAAGCGACGAACCCGCTCGGCGGTGTGGTCGGTGCTGCCATCATCCACGACGAGCACGCTCGACGTGATTGCCCCGCTCGCTTGCTGCAGATAGCTCGTCACGTCGTTCAGGGTCTCGACAATCGCGAGTTCGGCGTTGAAGGCCGGAATCACCACACCCAGCGGCGAGAACACTTCCAGCCCTGGTGCGGGGTCATTGACCCCAGACCCCGGAGCAAGACCTTGCCTCGCGGTGCCTGCGCCTTTGGCATGTTCTGCCTCTTCCTCGCCGTCGCTGCTTTGATGGGCTGAAGTTTGCATGTGCCGTCAAAGATGATAATCTCTGCTGGCCATGTTTGCATTGCATCGCCAATGATGCGGTTTCCGGCTTTGCTCGATGACGAACTGCCCCGCCCGTCCAATCGCCCGACACAGCCTTCCGATTTGACCGATCGCGAACGCACGAAACTCCTTGAGGCCTAGCCACGCAGTCAAACGCAGCACATCTTGAAATCACGCTTCGGCGATGGAATCTTGTCGATACTTTCGCTTGCGCCGCGTTGGTATTGGTCTCATTTGGGATTTTTGCCAATGCACTGCGCGGCGCATTCGTTTACGACGACGAGCGTCAGATTGTGGCGAATGCTCTGGTCACCACGCCGGGCTTGGAGTGGCGCGCGCTCACGTCCGATGTTTGGGCATTTAAGACCGCCAGCGCTGATCCCAGTCAGCGGACGGCCGCCGTAAGCAACTACTGGCGACCAGCCTTTACTGCGCTGTTGATCGTTGAGCACCGGCTATTCGGACTGAGTTCGACCAAGCCGTGGCACGCAGTCAACATAGCGATGCACGCGGCCATCTGTGTGCTGGCGTTCGCGTTGCTACGTCGGCTGAATCTAGGAACACCCGCCGCGTTCGGCTGCTCGCTCATCTTCGCCGTTCACCCGGTTCATGTCGAGACCGTGACGTGGATTTCCGGCTCTCCAGACCTGCTGATTTCGATCGCGGTTCTGGTCTCAATGCTCGGAGCCACCATGCTGGCGCAAGGACCGGGCTTCCGCGCATCTCGACTCTTGAGTCTGATTGCTTGGCTAGCGGTGATTTTGGGCTACATCCTCGCCGTTGCGAGCAAAGAGATTGGCATACTGGCGTGGGCACCGGTCGCCGCGTGCGTGTTCACTGCTCCTGCCCCAATCAACGACTCCAGCCGGAAGGGACTGCCCCGCACCTCGCTCGCTGCGATCGTCGCCGCACCGGGAGTCCTGATTGCGGTGGTGTATTGGATGCTCCGCTCGCGGATTCTGGGGGGGAATGAGGCGGGAGGCGGTTCACCCACCCAACTCGCGCCTGATGCCGCATCGTGGTTGTCGGTTGCGCTTTCGGCACCGTCCATCGCGTTGTTTTACCTGCGACAGATGGTCTGGCCGTGGGAGGGCTTTGGTGCTCTACACGCCACAGCGCGGTTTGCTTCCGCTGTGCAGCCCAGTCCTGCGTTCGAGTTTCCGGGTGGTGTCGCGGCGGCCCACCCGCTGCGGGCCATCACTCGCGGATCGATCGGCCTTTTCAATTTCTGGCTTCCGGCGTTCGTCTGTGCGTTGGCGGGTGTCTTGTCGCTTCTCGCCGCGTATCGCAGCCGCACTGCCCTCCTTGGCCTCGTGCTGCTCGCGGCGATGCTGGCACCCGCCTTCAACATCCGCGTCTTTCCCACTGAGCACATCGTTCGCGACCGTTATCTCTATCTGCCTTTGCTCGGCGTGCTGATGCTTGTGGCGGGCTTTGTGCAGTATTGGCTCGCGGTTCGCAATCGCCGCAACACCGCCAGCGACAGCCCCCTCACCACTGGCCACACCAACCGACAGACCACGGCCGCTCGCGCAGTTTCGGCGCTGCCCTGGGTCACCGCTGCACTTGTCGGGGTTATCGCTGTGGCCATGTCCATCAAGACCGTTCGTTACAACCCCGCATGGACCAGCAACATGCGCTTGTGGCAGAACGCGGTGCGGGCGGATCCAACCTCGTCGATGGCGCACGCTCAGTTGGCGGCCTATTTGTCCCGATCTGGCCAACTCGACGAAGCGCTCGTTGCGTACCAGCGCGCGTACGAACTCGCCCCGATGATCATGGTGCTCATCGATCGCGCGGTGGTTGAACTTAAACTTGGCAACCGCGAACTCGCCTCGGGCCGCGGTCGGGCCGACGCCGCGGGTCGATGGTTCTCGCTCGCCGAGGAAGACAGCCGCGCCGGACTGAACTCGCTTATCCGCGCTGGCGGCCCGCCGGATGCTGCGATGGCCAACGCATATCAAGGGTTGGGAATGGCTCTGAATCTGCAGGGAAAGCACGCGCAGGCCGCCGCAGTCTATCGCGAAGCGGCCGACCGAATTGCCTTTGAGCGCGCTCACTTCTCCGGTCGGCTTGCGGTGGTGCTCTATCAACAGAATGACAAAGCAGGTGCGCTGCGGGTGCTTGAGGGCGCGAAGGACGCCGCCAAGACCGAACTCAACGCGCCTTCCAAACTGGTGCTGCACCGCCTCGCAACGCTTTACGGCGAGATGCAGCGCGGCGAGGACGCGCTGGACATGTACCGGCAGTTCCTCGCCGCGAGCGAGGCCTGGCAGGCGGACGAAGAGGTCCAGCAGATTCGATCGCAGGTGATCGCGCTTTTCAAGGCCAATAACCTGCCGCTGCGCTGAAGTCACGAAATTCCAGAGCGTCCGAGAAGGTCGACCGAACGCTCGATCATGGCCGATCGGTCGCGCCATGACCCGGTCAACTCCAGAGCAATCGGGCTGACAGCGGCGGGGCGAACGGGTCGCTGGTCATTCAACACCAACCAGAACCGGGGAAAGCCCGATACGCCGGAACCGCCCGCATAGGGGCCAAGGGCGATCCAGATTGCCGTGAACACCCCGGCTTTGCGATCTTGCCCAAAGTCCCTACCCGCAAACGACGACAACCCAATGGCGCCGCGAAAGTTGCGGCGGGAGGCGGCATTCTCAAGAGCGGACGACCTGAGGAGGCGCTCGCTCTTTCCAAGGCGATCAACCACCGGAGAGTTCTCATGTCCACCCCGCGTCGGCGAAGCACCCGCGAAATTCTCGCCACTGTCGGCAGAGTCCCCGCCCTTGTGGCGGCGGCCGCCGTTGGGCTTTCCATCCCCACGGCCCTGCTGGCCCAGCCGGCCGACGCGCAGGCGGTTCGAGACCCGCTCAAGCCGGGTCGCGATAACGGCCAGAACACCGTAGTTGTAAGCGAGCACAACACCGTGACGCTGCAACTCAAGGACGAGGATCTGGCCAACGTTCTCCAGATGCTGTCAACCCAGACGCAGAAGAACATCATCGCCAGCAAGAACGTCTCGGCTCGCGTGAGCGCTGCGCTCTACGACGTGACGTTCTACGAGGCGCTCGACGCCATCCTGCACGTCAACGGCTATGGCTATCTCGAGCAGGGCAACTTCATTTACGTTTACACCAACGACGAACTCAAGCAGATCGAGGCCGCGCTCAAGAAGCGCGTTGCCAAGGTCATCCGGCTGAACTACCTCAACGCGACCGACGCGAAAATCTTCGCCGAACCGCTGCTGAGCAAGGACGGCGGCCAGATCCAGACCAGCGAGAAGACCGTAAATTTTGTCATCCCTGACAAATCGCCCACGGGCAAGGACGACTTCGCGCTCACGGCCACGCTGGTGGTGATCGACTACGAAGAGAACATCAACGCCATCGAGGCGTTGCTGCACCAACTCGACACGCGCCCGGCACAGGTGCTGATCGAAGCGACAATCCTTCAGACATCGCTCTCAGAGGCAAACGCCTTCGGCATCGACTTCTCCATCATCGGCGACCTGAAGTTCACCGACTTCTTGAACCTGGGCGGCCCTCTCGGCGCCGCCAACAGTCTGATTCGAGGCGGAACCGGTGCATCCGGTCAGGGTCTCTCGCCCAGCGACAACCAGGGCAGCGCCATCGTGTCAAGCCCGGGCAATACCTCGGGGCCCGGCACGTTCAAGGTCGGCGTTGTTGCTGGCGACGTCTCGATCTTCCTGCGCCTGCTCGACACCGTCACGGACACGGTAATCCTGTCGAACCCCAAGATTCTGGCCCTGAATCGCCAGCCCGCCCGAGTGCTTGTTGGTCGTCGCGTTGGCTATCTCAGCACGACCGCGACCGAGACCAGCACCACGCAGACGGTCGAGTTCCTCGACACGGGAACTCAGTTGTACTTCCGTCCGTTTGTCTCGGCCGACGGCGACATTCGTATGGAACTCAAGCCCCAGGTTTCGGCGGCTGAGATTCGCACCATCACCGACTCCAATGGCGCAGCCGTCACCATCCCCGACGAGATCACGCAGGAACTGACGACCAACGTCAACGTTCGCGATGGGCAGACGATCGTGCTGGGCGGTCTCTTCACTGAGAGCACGGTGTTCAACCGCCGGCAGGTTCCGTTCCTGGGCGACATCCCCCTCATCGGCTCGGCCTTCCGCGGCAACGACGACACCACCAGCCGCGCAGAAATCATCTTCCTCATCACGCCCACGATCATTACCGATCAGGCGATCGCCGCCGCCGCCGAGAAGGCTGGGGCTGATTTGGATCGGGTACGTGCGGGCACGCGTCAGGGCCTCTTGCCCTGGAGCCGTGAACGCATGACCGCCCAGCTCAACGTTGAGGCTGAGCGTCAGGCACGTGAGGGCAAGTTTGACAAGGCCCTTTGGACGATTCAGCGTTCGCTCTCGCTCAACGCCCAGCAACCGGCAGTCTATCGCCTTCGTGAGCGGATCACCGGCGAGCGTGAGCGGTGGCCCGACGCCAGCCGCCTCAACGGAATCTACGGCAGCGACATGGACAAGCGTCTCGAAGAGATCCAGACGCTGCCAGAGGCTCCTAAGCACGAGCGGCCGTGGGGTTCGGTCGATCAGCCCCGCGATCGCGTAGAACGACCGGGCGAGGTCAGCGCCAACTACTATGTTCCGCCGGTGATTCCGTCGGTGCAGACCGCGCAGTCGGTCGTCATCGACCCCGTCTCCGCCGCGATGCTTGACTTCAACAGCCAGGACCTGAAGAGCCGCACCGGCGGCACCTTCGTCGAGCCTTCGATCAACGTGGAGGGTGAACAGATTCGGATGGTGGAAGCGATTCGGGGCACACCCGTCTCTAAGCCGACGGCCTCGGCGGGCACTTTCAACAATCAGGGTCAGACGGCATCATCTGTCGTTCCGCAGTTCGACCCCAAGCCGGTGCAGAGCGAACTCTCAACCCTTCGACTGTTTGTCGCCACGTTCATTCAGGACAACAACGGCATGATGCCGCCGCTGGGTGTGGGTGAGAACCAGGGTTGGCAGAGCCTGATCCAGTCGGGCCTGCTGAGCCAAGTGCCGACCAACACGCTCGTGCCGGGATCAAATGCCAGCAAGGTCGTCATCGGCTTCAAACCGGACACCGTTGCCCACGCCGATTACGGTTGGATCTTCAATCCCGAGACGGGCGAGGTCTGGGCGGCGGGGTTTGATAAGGCGGATCGCCCTCTTGCCGCGATCACCCATGCAAACACCAACGCTAACGTGGTGCCCTCGACGCTGATAGGCACCAACAACGGCGTGCAGGGAACTCGCGTCGTCGCCCCCAACAAGAACAGCACGTCTGAGACGGTGGCGACCCCCGTCGGTCAGCCAACGGCCAGCGTAATCGTCGAAGATATGCCGAACGAGTAATCGGACCCTTCGAATCAACCGATGCAACGGGCGGGCGCAGTTTCTTGCGTCCGCCCGCTTTCTTTGGAGCACACCATGCAGACGCGATCCTCTCTCCGACCTGTTCGTCCCTTCCTGTGCATCGCTGGTTTGGCCACAGCGATGGTGCTTGTTGGCTGCAATGGCCAACGCCACGGCGAGTACACCTCCGCCGGCGTCGAAAACGCCCAACTGCGGTTGGCCGAACTCAAGAGCGGTACCGAGTGGCAGATGGCCCAGCAGCAGTTTCTTGGCGGCGACTTTGACAAAGCGCTTAAGACGATCGATCGGTCGATCGCACTCAACCCCGGGGTGGGCAAGTCGCACCTGCTTCGTGGCCGCATCCTTATCGAGAAGGGCCAGTTGCAGGCCGCCAAGGAGTCGTTGGACACGGCGGTCGAACTCAAGCCCGAACTCACCGAGTCTTATTACTACCTGGCGATCGTACACGAGCGCTTCAGCATGGACGAGAAGGCGCTAGGCCTCTACAACAAGGCCCGCGAACTCGACCCCCACCAACCCGCAGTACTTGATCGCGTCGTCCGAGATGCTGGTCAATCTCGGCCGCATGGACGAGGCCGAGCAACTCTTGCTCGACCACCGCGAGTCGTTCGGCTACAGCCCTGCGGTTCGACAGACGCTTGGCCACATCGCCGTGCTTCGCGGTCAGTACCGCCGGGCGGCTGAGTACTTCAACGATGCGCTGTTACTCGCACCGGACGACGAGGCGATTCTGGAAGACCTAGCTCGATCGCAGGTGGCCTGCGGCGAGTTTGGTCAGGCCGAGTTCAACATCGGCAGGCTGCTGCGGACCGAGGCCCACGCGAAGCGGACAGACCTGCAAATTCTGCGCGCAAAGTGCCTGCTTTCGGTCCAGCGAGCGGTCGATGCACGCTCGTTGCTTCAGCAGGTCGTCAACAGCACCGAGGGTGCGTCCGATGTTCAGGCTTGGATCGAACTCGGCAACGTGGCAACGGTGCTGAAGGACCGCGGCAATCTGCGATTGGCTGGCGCTCGAACCACAGCGCTGGCTCCGCAGCGCTTTGAGGGTTATGTCTTCCGTGCCGCGTTCTATCGGCTTGAAGGCAAGACCGAACAGGCGCTGAGTTCCATCGACGAAGCGGTCGCTCGCGCAGACCACGAGTCGTTACCGTTCGTGATCAAGGCGGCGATGTTGAACGAGGCAGGACGCGTCGCTGAAGCCCGCCAAACTCTCGAACTTGCGATCCAGCGCAATCCCTCTGATCGCGCCCCTCAGGCCATGCTCGCGTCGCTGCAGAGTCCGCAGGCCACGATCACCGCTGTCCCCACGGACCAGCCGGCCTCGGGCGAGTAACTCTAACCCGTTGGTTTCACTGACAAACTGGACACAAACTTCGCGACCCCGCCGTACACCTCGGCGGGGTCGTTTCACGTCAGGGCGAGCACCTTTGACGAGCCGATGCTCGCAAAGTGTTTGTCAGCGATCCCGGACATACGGATTGCTTGCCCGCTCGCGTCCAATTGTGGTTGAAGGGCCGTGACCGGGATAGACGCGTGTCTGGTCAGAGAGTGCGTAGAGGCCGGTGCGAATCGAGTGTTCGAGCGTTTCGGGAGAAGAGCCGGGAAAGTCCGTCCGCCCGATCGAACCGTGAAAGAGCGTGTCGCCCACGAGCGCCTGCGAACTTGGTTCGTGGATCAGGCTCACACTTCCGGGCGAATGTCCGGGGGTGTGCAGCATGCGCCATGTAGTTCCGCCGAGTTGGAGCGCCATGCCGTCGGTGAGTGTTCCGGTTGCGGGGGGTGCCACCACACCCTGACCGATCGCTGCCGAGAGATTCTTCATCGGGTCGGCAAGCCAGCCGTGCTCGATCTCGTGCAGCAGAACGGGAATGCCGGGAAACGACCGACAAACCTCGTGTAACCCGGCGATGTGGTCGCAGTGTGCATGCGTAAGCAACACGGCCAGCGGGCGCAGGCCAAGCCGCTGCACTCGCTCGATCAGAGGTGACGGCTCGTCGCCCGCGTCAACGATCCAGCATTCGTTGCTGCCCGGTACGCTGACCACATAGCAGTTGGTCTCAAACATGCCCAGTGGAACGCTCCAGACCTCGGGGATGGCGGGCGAGTCGACGGGTTTCGGCGGTGCGTCGGGCATGTGCCGATAATACAAGGTGATAGCGGGGGGGGCAGTGGGGGAAGGGGGGCCGCGGCGGAAGGACAGTCGGGGCTGAAGTGAGTTGGGAAGGCCTTCACGTCAACAGCCCGCCCGCGTTTCGCGCAAACCCGTTGAATCACACAGGATCCACCATGCTCATCCGAAACATCCACGACACGCCCACGAAGCCCGTTGACATGCCCGGCGTCAAAGACGTCACCATGGCCGTCATGGTCGGTCGCGGTGATGGTGCCCCCAACTTTTCGCTGCGGTCGTTCCTTGTCAGCCCTCAGGGCCACTCGCCGCGGCACAGCCACGACTATGAGCACGAGGTGTTCATCGTGGACGGCGACGGAACCGTGCTGCTTGAAGGTGCTGAGCACCCCATCCGATCGGGTGACGTCGTCTACGTGCCAGCAGATCAGGAGCATCAGTTCAAGGCCGGAGTCGCCGGACTCCGATTCTTATGTCTAGTGCCTGTGAGTCGCAACTGCGGCGATCCGACGCCCGGAAGTTGAATGTGCCGACTTGACCACCCATGCCCGTTCGGAGTCGCTATCCCGACCACGCCCAACAACTGAGGCCGAAATGCCAAACGTGATTTCTTCGGAATCTCAGCCCGTTCTTGCAACTTCGACCCGTCCGGCCGGATCCGCTCGCGGACAGCGGAAGCCCACGCCGGTCATTCTCGCATGCATGGCGTATGGCCTGGTTTTCTTCGCGGCAGTTCTGTTCATCTTGGCTGGGTCGGGGGTGATTGGTGCCAAGGCCAGCCCAGAACTGCACGTCGCGGGCTTGTGCGGCGTGTTTCTCGTGTTGACCACAGCGCCGATTGCCTGGGCACTGTTCGCGGCGGGATCCGGTCATCGCAATGAGCGATTGCACCGCGCTGTGGAGTCGCTGAGCGAGTCTGTGCGGCGGCTCGACGAGAGCGCGGGCCTCTCCGACGACGCACGAAGGGTGCTCAATCGCCGGCAGGAGCGAGAACTGCTCTGCCGTGCAATCGAAGAGGACATCGGCAATCAGGCGTGGGACGCGGCGATCGTGCTCTGCACTGAACTTGCCGACCGCTTTGGCTACCGCGACGATGCCGAGGGGTTTCGCTCAAGAATCGAAGTGGCACGGAAAGAACTCACCGAGAGGCGCGTCGCCGACGCGATTGCCCGGCTCGACGGTTTGATCGTCCAGCGCAGGTGGGAAGTTGCGTTCCAGGAAGCGGCCCGCATCCAACGGCTCTACCCCGAGTCGTCCAGAGTTGAAAACCTCCGAGCAAGAGTCATTCAGGCACGCGACGTGTACAAGGACGATCTGGAGCGACGATTCTTGGAAGTTGCCCGTGCCGGGCACGTCGATCAGGCGATGGCGCTGCTAAAGGAACTCGATCAGTATCTCACGCTGACTGAGGCTGAGCCCTTCCAAGAGGTTGCCCGCGGAATCGTGACCAAGGCACGCGAGAATCTTGGGGCGCAATTCAAGTTGGCGGTGCAGAATCGAGATTGGCGTACGGCCACGCAGGCTGGCCGAAGAATCACGGCCGAGTTCCCGAACACCCGTATGGCGGCTGAGGTGCGGCAGATGTGGGACGGCATTCTTGCCAAGGCCAACGCCAGCGGCTCGACGGCAGGTGCAGCGACCGGTGCTGCCGAGGCCGTTTCGGGTGGCGATCGGTCAATCTAGTTCTGCCACCCTCTTGGACTGGCCATGGGTCTCACAGTCCGCGGACGCGGCACAGCGATTGAACGCCGTCTACTCGGACGAATCCGGACTTGGCTGGGCAACCAACATGTGCCCTGCCCGATCGCGCCGCCAAAGGTGCGCCATAAGCATCAGGATGCCGATAAGTAGCAGCAAGTCAGCAACATTCGAGACATAGGGCCACAGTTCGCCACGGCCGCCCAGCGGTCTCCATCCCCAGGGCCATGTCCAGCCGGGAAGCGGGTGCAGAAAGTCTCGCACACACCCATAGAGCAACCGGTCGTAGAGGTTTCCCAGCCCGCCGCCGATCAACATGCCGATCGCGAAGTGAGCGCTCCGGTCCTTCGCGGTTGTCCATGCCGTAAACATGCCGACGCCGAAACCGAGCGCCAGCACAGTGAAGCCAACAAAGAAGAACCGCTTGCCCGGACCGATTCCGAACACTGCTCCCGGGTTCAAAACCAGCGTCAGTTCTAGCAGATGCGGGACGACCACCACCGGCTCGTGCCGCGGAATAAGCGTCGTGACCAGTCGTGGGTCAACGGCGCTAACTTCCAGCACCGCCTCTCGCTCGACAAGCACAGGAAAGCCCGCAACCGAACTGAAGGCCCACGCCTTGGTGCCCAGATCGACGAGCACGCACACCAGCACCGCCGTCGCGAGCGTCAGCCATGCGCGGCGTGAACGCCATGCGGCAACGACCACCGGACTATCGGCGGGTCCGGTGACTGGCGGCGTCGAATCGTCGCTATGCATGTTCGATTGCTTGGTCAATCCATGTCCGACGAAGAGGAGTGGTCCTCAGACTGGCTTGATGAGACGGTGTGAGTGTTTCGCTCCATCATCCGAGCGGCGTCGATCGAGTATCTGGCCCACGGAATCTCCGCAAGCCGTTCGAGATTGATCCGCTTGCCCGTCTTCATGCACACGCCGAAAGTGCCCTCGTCGATTCGCTTGAGCGCCTCATCAATCTCGCGGATGATGGTGCGGTCAACCGCCGCCAGGTCGAGCGAAAGGTGCTGGTCATAGGTGTCTGAGCCTTGCTCGGCCATGTGCTGCGGGAGGTTGGAAAGTGAGCCGCTGTTGGCGCGAAGCGCTTCGTTTTCCATGCCCGTGATGTCGCCGAGAAGCTCCGCACGCTTGCGCAACAAAATCTCTCGAAAGCGCTCCAGGTCCTTCTTCGGAAGCTTGGCCTTGGGGTCGATCTTGAACTCTTCGATGTCAACCGCGTCTGGGCTGCGCCACACGCCGTAGGGCGAAGGCGGTGCCTTCGGTCCTGAAGGGATCAGCGGCTTCCACTTCGTTCCCGGTTTGATCAGCGGCTCGGACTTGGGCATCTCCAGTTTGATCTTCGGCTTGTTCTTCTTGACCTGCTTGGGGTTCACGATCGTGATGCCCTTTGGGCCCTTTTTGCCCGCCGCGCCAGCGTCTTTAACTTCGACCTGTTCGGCTGCCTTCGCGGTGACGCTGGGCTTGCCCGGTGCGGTCGGCTTGGTGGCTGCGGCAGCGTTCGTTGCCTTTGCCGTTGGTTTACCCGGAGCCTTCGCGCTCTTGGCCGGCGCTGGCTTCGAGGACTTCGCGCCCACAGAGGGCTTGATTTCTGGCTTCTTGCCCTTGGCCGCCGGCGCGGTGCTCGCCTTCTTCACGGTCTTCGAGGCGACCCCTTTGGTTCCAACGGCTTGAGGAGCTTTCTGCACGGGTTTGGGGTTCCTTTGAGCGGGCTTCAAAGCCGCCTTCTTCGGCGCCTTCTTGGCAACCTTGGGCTTTGCTTTGGCCTTCTTAGATGTATTGGGACTGGCTTTGGCAGACTGCTTGGATTTGGCCACGGATGTGGATCCTTTCCCACCTTCGCGAGGCCGTTCTGAACGGGCAGACAACACTCCGCCTCGATCGAGAACGACCATAACCCGTTCGATACCCAAACAGGTCACGACAAAAGGCCGACGAGTATACGGAATCGACGGCGCAGCGTCAAAGGGAATCTGGGCCGAAGATTGGCGGTTGGGCTTTTCCCCGGTAGCGACTGTCTATTCGCCTGGAACAAGAATCCACTGCCCGGCTCTCATGCAACCGCCGTCTCGTTGTACGAGCCCATCGACCTGAATCGCTCATACCGGCGCTGAGGGAGCATCTCGGGCCGCAGGTTTCGCAGTTCCTGCAACTGTTCGATGATCCACTTTTCCATCGCCTGTCCAGTGGCTTTCGGATCGCGGTGCGCACCACCCAAGGGCTCGCGGATCACGTCGTCAATGATGCCCAGTCGCAGGTTGTCGGCGGCCGTGAGTTTGAGCGCATCGGCCGCGGCGGTATTGGTCTGCTCGTTGGCCTGCTTCCACAAGATCGCCGCACAGCCCTCGGGTGAGATGACCGAGTACCACGAGCACTCAAGCATTGCCACACGATCCGCCACCGCGATGCCCAGCGCGCCGCCCGAGCCACCTTCGCCAATGACGACCGACACGATCGGAACCTTCAAACGGCTCATGTCTCGCAGATTGACCGCGATGGCCTCGGCCTGGCCGCGCTGTTCAGCGCCGATGCCCGGATAGGCCCCCGGTGTGTCGACGAGCGTGACGATTGGCAGCCCGAACTTCTCGGCGAGTTTCATCTTGGCCATTGCCTTGCGATAGCCCTCGGGATGCGCACAGCCGAAGTGGCAGGCGATTTTTTCCCGCGTTGTTTTCCCCTTTTGATGGCCGACGATCAGGCACTTGATCGAACCGATCCGACCAAATCCCGTGACCATTGCGGGGTCGTCGCCGAAACGCCGATCACCGTGCAATTCGCAGAAGTCTTTGCAGATCAGTTCAATGTAATCGCGAGTCTGCGGACGCTTCGGGTGGCGAGCCACACGCACAGTGTTCCACGGCGACAACTGCCGATACAACTCCGCCAGCATCGCCGTTCGCTGCAAGCCTAACCGTTCGATCAGTTCGCGCGTGGCCGTGAGTGTTGCGGGAAAGTCGTCCTGCTCCAATCCGTCGATCAGGCCCGACTGCACAGCGTCAACTAGTGGGGTATCTGCCGGCGATTGCTCGCCGCCAAGCCCACTGGGCGCTGGGATGCCCAACACGGGCGCGTCCGAAGTGCCAATCGGCTCACCACCGAGCGCATCAGCCAAACCGTCATCATTGGTTGTGCCAAGCCTCCGAGCGTGCCGTTCAAGTTGCTCGATTCTTTGCTCGATCTTGACGACCGGACGCTCGAATTCCAGTTGATAGAACGTGGACATGGCCGAATCGTAGGAACCAGATCGATTCGGGTGAGCCGGGCCGGGTCGTCGGAGTTTGAGCCAAGCGAGAAGCCATCGCTGATTCGCGGCATATGCTGATCGCGAATGAGCCAAGACGCAAACGAACCCCTCGGACTGCTGATCTTCGGCGGCGGGTCGATGGCCCAGGCCGTTACACGTTCGGCGATCAGCCGCGGTGTGCTCTCGCCGCTACGCATCACGCTTTGCGAACCCGACACCGCGCGACGCGAGGTCTTCGACTCTTGGGGCATTCCCATCGAGGCGACAACCGATGATCACGCAGAGGCGATGCTGCGGTCTGAACCGGGCACACCGATTTTGCTTGCCGTGAAGCCGCAGAGCTTTCTGGGCTCGTTTGCTCCATGGCCCGACGCGGTACCGATGGCGGCCCTTGCTGACACCTTGCGACCACTTATCACCGACCGTGATCGACCGATTTTCTCGATCATGGCGGGTCTGAGCCGGGCCACCATCGCCGGACGGCTCAGTGTTCCGGAACGCTCGGTGATCCGCATCATGCCGAACATCGCAGCGCAGGTCGGCCAGAGCATGACGGCCATCTGTGCGGGCAAAGACGCCGACGCCGCGGATGTGGCTAAGGCGAGACGGTTGTTCGACGCCGTTGGCCGGACGGTTGGCATCGAAGAGGCACGCTTTGACGCGTTCACCGCGCTTGCTGGTTCTGGTCCGGCGTATCTGTTCGTACTGGCTCAGGCTATGACCAAGGCGGGTGTCGAATCGGGATTCTCTGCCGAAGCGGCCGACCTCATCACGCGGCAGACGCTCCTTGGCGCGGCCGGCTTGCTCGTCGATGATCCCCGCACGCCCGAGGCGCTGCGCGTGACCGTAACGAGCCAAGGCGGTACGACCGAAGCGGCGATTCGCTCGCTCGAAGCCGACGCTGTTCCACAGGCGATTGTTCGCGCGATTGTCGCCGCGACCGAACGTAGCGGTCAGCTCGGGCAGTAGATTGGACGGGCCATAAAGCAGAGAGGACTGCTGACCACTCGCGGCTGACTTAGTCCGGGCGCAGCGTGTGGCAATAAGGTTGCGTGCCCTTGCGCTCGTAGTACCGCTGGTGATAGTCCTCGGCCTTGTAAAAAATCGGTGCCTGCTCGATCGCCGTGGCGATCGGCTTCGAGTATTTTGGCTGGCGGCGCTCCTTCACCTCGTTGGCGATGCGCTCCTGCTCGGCCGAGTTCACGAAGATCACCGAGCGATACTGCTCACCGATGTCCGGTCCCTGCCGATCGATCTGCGTCGGGTCATGCATCCTGAAAAAGGCATCAACGATTTTCGCGTAGTCGGTCTTGGCCGGATCAAACGTCACTTGCACGACCTCAACGTGTCCCGTTGAGTGCGAAGAGACCTCTTGGTACGTCGGGTTCGCGGTGCTGCCGCCGGCATAGCCGCTGATCGCTTCGATCACTCCGGGGACCTGCGTGCGGTAGATATGCTCGACGCCCCAGAAGCAACCCGCTCCGAAGAGCGCCGTTTGCATGGTCTTCGCCGTTACATCGTTCATGTTCGCTCCGCTCATGCTTTCTCCGCTCGCGTTGGCCTGTGCTCCCTGGGCCGTCGATGCCCCGCCACCGCCGGATCGTTGGCTCGTTGCTTCAAGTCCGCTGGCAACGGATGCGCTTCCGCCATACTCTGTACCACCGCGCTCGGGCTGCTGCGATCGCTCGGAGCAGCCCGTCGCCCCCCAAAGAGCCAAAGCTCCAGCGACCCCCATCGCCACCAGCACACGATTCCGGCCTCTGCCCGTTCGGTTGAATCGAATGTCGGTCACGCATCGCTGAGTGTTTTTGCTCGCACCTTGACTGACCATGGAGTCGATCCCTTCGATTGGGTGCCTAGGTTGTGCCGCCAATTCCCGTGCGCAGTTGCGAGGCCCGAACGCCATCCACGTTGACTGTCGCCCATCTTATACGTTAGATGCAGGGCCGCAGTGCAACGTGACCGGCTCGTGCCTGGCCGCGGCCAAACTCCGCCAGACAAATGATGGGGGGGGAGGTTCAGTCGTTTCTCACCAATGCTCGCGGCGCAGTGTTGTTGCTCGAGCGGATGATCCAAGCGGGAGTCTTCGAGCAAATCGGGAAGGCTGATGCGACGATGGCTCCTCGCCAGCATCCTTGAACCAGCCGCCTTGAAACTGGTGCTCGGTCAAAGATGGGTGTACCGTTTCCCCATGACACCCGCTGGCACGACCCAACCGAATCACCATTCGACCGTGAAAGCGCCCACTTGGCCCACGAATGATCATCACGAGGGCCACGCGACACGGCCCGCGGCCGGATCGTTGAGTCAGCCGTCTGCGGCGATTCCTGCGACCTTGCCCGGTGCCCGTCCCGTTCGAGCGCCGCGCGGCGAGGAAGCGCTCAAACGCACCTGTTCGACGTGGCAGGCCGAAGCGGCCATGCGCATGCTCATGAACAACCTTGACCCCGAAGTCGCCGAGCGACCTGATGCGCTGGTGGTCTATGGCGGCCGCGGTCAGGCGGCACGTTCTTGGCCCGCCTTCGATGCCATCGTCGAAGCGCTCAAGCGACTCGAACCTGACCAGACTCTGCTCGTGCAGTCCGGAAAGCCGGTGGGCGTGGTTCAGACCCACACCGATGCTCCTCGCGTGCTCATCGCCAACTCGAACCTTGTGCCGCACTGGGCCACGCAAGAACATTTTGATGATCTGGCCCGCAAGGGCCTCATGATGTACGGCCAGATGACGGCTGGTTCTTGGATCTACATCGGAACGCAGGGCATTTTGCAGGGCACGTTCGAGACCTTCGCCGAGTGCGGCCGCACGCACTTTGGTGACCAGGCCAATGGAAAGTCGCTGTCAGGCCGTCTGTGTGTGACCGCTGGCTGTGGCGGCATGGGCGGCGCTCAACCGCTGGCCGTCACCCTGTGCGGCGGTACATGCCTCATCGCAGACACCGACCTCACTCGACTGAAGCGACGGCACGCCGATCGATACCTAGACGAGGTTGTCGAATGCGAGGTTCGGGATGAAGGCGGCGCGTCCTGCGGCTGCGTGGATCGGGCGATCGACCGCGCGGTCGATGCCGCCAAACGCAAACAGGCGATTTCGATCGGTATCCACACCAACGCGATCGAGTTGCTCGAGCGATTGCTTGAACGCAACATCATCCCTGATGTGCTGACCGATCAGACTTCTGCGCACGATCCACTCTCGGGCTATGTGCCCATCGAACTCGCCCATCGCGAGGCCGAGCAGATGCGAGTTGCCACGCCCGACCGGTACGTGGAACTCAGCATGACGAGCATGGAGCGGCACGTGCGGGCGATGGTGGCTCTGCAAGGGCGGGGGGCGATCACCTTCGACTACGGCAACAACATCCGCCAGCGTGCGCTCGACCACGGCTTTGCAGACGCGTTTGCCTTTCCCGGCTTTGTCCCGGCGTACATCCGGCCGCAGTTCTGCCTGGGTCGGGGGCCGTTTCGCTGGTGCGCGCTTTCGGGCGATCCGCGCGACATCTACATCACCGACAAGTCCATTCTCGACCTGTTCCCCGTCGGAGAAGCCCGTGACGAGGTCGATCGTGGCTATCGCGAGCGGCTGCACGCCTGGATCCTCTCGTGCCACGCCAACCCCGAAGCGCTTCTAGCGGGCGACTTTGACCGCTGCGCACCGCGGTTCGCGTTTCAGGGACTGCCCGCTCGCATCTGCTGGCTGGGCCTGGGCGAGCGGGACAAGGCGGGACTGCTCTTGAACCAACTGGTCGCACGAGGCCCATCAAAGGGCGGCGTGAAGGCTCCGATTGTCATCGGCCGCGATCACCTCGACTGCGGCAGCGTCACCAGCCCCAACCGAGAGACTGAGGCGATGCTCGATGGTTCCGACGCGATCAGCGATTGGTCGCTGCTCAACTTCGCCGTGAACGTGGCGTCAGGCGCCAGTTGGGTGAGTTTCCACCACGGCGGAGGCGTGGGCATCGGTTTCAGCCAGCACTGCGGTCAGGTTATCGTTGCCGACGGCACACCCGAAGCGGCCAAACGCCTCAAGCGTGTGCTGAGCAACGACCCGATGCTCGGTGTGATGCGCCACGCCGATGCTGGCTACACCGATGCGCAGACCTGCGCGGACCGGCTCAACGTCGATGTGCCGATGCGAGCGTGGTGAGTGGGGGGCTCACGTCGCTTGACCTCAAACAACTCGAACTCGAACGCGAAGCCGAGAATTCCGCGAAGAAGAGTGGGGTGGAACTCAGAGGTCGCCCGCGCTGCGGAGTTGTTCAGAAGCGGCAAGAGTGCCAACGGAGTGGAACTCATGTGGCTGTGGACTAGCCGCAGCGTCTCAATCGTTGCCGTCCTTACTTCAACGAGGCCATGTCGATCACGAACCGATACTTCACGTCGCCCCTGAGCATCCGCTCGTACGCGGTGTTGATCTGATCGATCGAGATCATCTCCACATCGCTCACGATGCCATGCTTTGCGCAGAAGTCGAGCATCTCTTGCGTCTCGCCGATGCCGCCGATCGCTGAGCCCGCGATCGAGCGCCGCGGAATCAGCAGGTTCCAGATCGTCGGTGAAGGATGCGGGTGCTCGGGTGCGCCCACCAGGCAGAGCGTGCCGTCGCGGCGCAGGAGCTGCGTGTACGCGTCAAGATTGTGAGAGACGCTGACCGTGTTGATGATCAGGTCGAAACTCCTCGCGTGCTTGTTCATCTGCGCCTCATCGCGCGAAATCACCACCTCGCCCGCGCCCAGCCTTCGGCCGTCCTCCACCTTGTCGGGCGATGTGGTGAACAGCACGGTGTGTGCGCCCAGTGCTCGCGAGAGTTTGACACCCATGTGCCCCAGCCCGCCCAGGCCGACGATGCCAACTTTCTTGCCCTTGCCCGCCCCCCAGTGCTTCAAGGGCGAGTACATCGTGATCCCTGCGCAGAGAAGCGGTGCTGTCGCCGCGAGGTTGGCCTTCGGATCAACCCGCAGCACGAAGGCCTCATCGACCACGATCGACTTCGAGTAGCCGCCGTAGGTCATCTTGCCCGGAAGGTGCTTGTCGGGGCTGTTGTATGAGAACACCGTCTGCCCATTGTCGCAATACTGCTCTAGGCCCTCCTTGCAGGCGGCGCACCCTCGGCACGAATCGACCATGCAGCCCACCGCACCAATGTCGCCCGCCTTGAACTTGCTGACCGAAGAGCCCACACCCGTTACACGGCCGACAATCTCGTGCCCCGGCACCACCGGAAAGTTGATGCCCGGCCACTCGCCGCGGGCGGTGTGCAGGTCTGAATGGCACACACCGCAAAAGAGAATCTCGATCTGCACGTCGGTCGGACCGGGTTCGCGCCGATCGATCGAATCGATCGATAGTGGTTTGTCGCCCGACTTGGCCGAGTAGGCCTTGGTGGAAGTGGTGGAAGTGGTCATGTTGCTCGCTCCGCCTTCTCAGATGCCGAACCGGCCGGCTCCGGCCGGTCGTTGGTTCACAATCCGTGCTCGGTGGTTACTGCCTGCCGCGCACACGTCTCACTCTAAGACAACCTCTGCCCCGCCCGTCAGCGCCGCTGAGCCCGTGCCTCGCGGCGGTTTGCCCATTCCCGGCGTGATTCCGCGCTTGCTCGCCTCGATAAAGTCTGCAAGTTCGGTGAGCACCGGAGCGGCCGATTCATCCGCCGATGCCCGCAGCCGGAGTTCATCGATGACCGTTGCTCGCGGCAGTGGCCGCCGCAGCAGGTCTCGAAACGCCAGTCGCAACGCGGCGATCTGGCTGGACGGCATGCCGCTTCGGCGCAATCCCACAAGGTTCAGCCCGCCGATCCGGTTCCGTTCGCTCACGGTGCAGAACGGCGGCACGTCGAGCGAGACCGCGCAATCGCCCGACATCATCACCATGCGGCCGATCCGACAGTTCTGATGGATCACGGCGTTGCCGCCAAGCGTCACGTCGTTGTCAATGCGGCCGTGGCCGGCGATCCCCGCACCGTTCACCATCACCACGCGATCACCGATCACGCAGTCGTGCGCAACGTGCGTCGAGACCATCATGAAGACTCGGTCGCCCAGGATCGTCGGACGCTCCGTGCCGCTTGCGGCGTGAATCGTCGCGTGCTCGCGGATCAGGCAGTCCTTGCCGATGCGAATCCCGGCGGTGGGCGAGCCGGGCTTGAACTTGTAGTCCTGCGGCTCATAGCCGATGCACGCGAACGGATAGACGTGGGTGCGTTCACCGATTTCGATCGGCCCGCCTTCGGCATGAACGTAGTTGTTGCCGTGCAGCCGCACGCCTGCGGCGAGCCTTACGTGACCAACCAGCACGCACCACGGGCCGATCTGAGCATCGTCGGCGATCTGACACTCGGGCGAAACAACCGCGGTAGGATGCACGATCGGCATATCAAGCATGGTACGTCGGCGGGGCCTCGAAGGTCCGTTCTGAAGTGATCGAACGTCCTACCACAACCCAAACGGATTGTCAAAGTTTCACACATTTCTGAAAGTACGGTTGCTACTGACCATTCCTGAAGGTACGCTCTGGTCATGGCCCGCACACCCCAAGCCACGATCGATCGCGACGAACTCGAAGTGATTCGTGAGCAGTTCATCGCCGCGTGGGGTCAGATGGGTCCGGCGTGGGGGGTCTCCCGAACCATGGCCGAGGTGTTCGCGCTGCTGTTTATCACCAGCGTGCCGATGAACGCCGACGAGGTGATGGGCCGGCTTCGGATCAGCCGGGGCAACGCCAGCATGTCGCTGCGTTCGCTGGTCGAGTGGGGGCTGGTCACACGGGTACACCGGCGCGGCGAGCGTAAGGAATACTTTCAGGCTGAGAGCGACGTGTGGGCCTTGTCACGCAAAGTCATGCGCGAGCGATTGCGCCGCGAGATTCATCCGCTGCTTGCAACGCTGCACGAGGTCCGCGACCGCACCAGCCGGCCGATCGGGCTTACTCGATCCAAGCCCGAGCGAACAACCGAGCCCGCGTCGTCGGCAGCTCAGCACGTCAGCAAGGCCGAACTCGACACCCACAACCAGCAACTAGATGCGCTGCTTGAACTTGTCCAGACCGTCGATCGGCTCGCCGAGCGATTTGTTGGCGCAGAGGGCAAGGGCCTTCGCGTCGCGGCGACGCTCTTGAGCAAAATGGTGTGATCAACTCGGCCTCTCTCGATGCAATTGTCAGATCTGCCCAACGTCTTGCCCGTCACACTCTGCGATTGAACCGGCCCGACATTGGGACTGCAACATGAATCCCGCCTTCACCCAACCCGCCTGCGCAGCCGAACACGGCCGATCGATTCGACCTTCGTCTGCCGTTCGGGAGGTGGTAGCAGAGGGATCACGTCGCGCCTCGACTCGCGGCACCAAAGCCGCCGATCGGCCCGGGCGAGCCGCCTGGGAGACGCTGCCAGCATCTGCCCTGCTGGCATGGCAGATCGACGCGCGGGCGTTGGTCGCCGCTCAAGACACCGACCAGATCGGTCGCGTCCATGTCCCTCCGGACGTTGAGTCCGCATCGCTCCAGATCATGATTGGGCCGTTCGACTTTGGCCCGGTCGGTCTTGGATCAGTCGGCGTTGGACCGCTTGGCGTTAGTTCGGCCCGATACGCCGACATCGGCCAGTTGTCCGCCGCCGCTTGCCTCGTCCTGTGCTTCAAGGGAAGACCGAATCAGACCATTCCGCTCTTTGCGAATCGCACCGTGGCTCTTCGCTGCGTAGAGATTGATCCGGTGCCGCAGACCCCGACGCACTGCCAGAGAATCTCGCGGGCACTGCTGCACATTGATGGACTTGCCCGCAAGGGCGCGCCCCATACACCGTGGCTGCGCGTGAGCATTCTGCTCGAAGCGATGTGCGAGCCAGAAGTGCTGCTCGCCGCGACTACGGTTTTGGGTGAAGACCTATCACTCCCCGGCGGGGTTTACGAGTGCCCCGAGCGAGTAGCCGACAATTCACCTGCACCAGAGTGCGCGACCGATTGCACGACCGACGCCTCCGCCGCGTGAATCTCTACTTGCCCTCGAACCAGTTCGTAGCGATGCTGGCATCTACCCGGATCGGCACCGAGAGCTCTAACGCGCGCCCATCGGCGAACTTCCACGTCCGGCCGGCCGCCTCCATTCGCTCCACAACAAACGCTTTCACCGCCCGGGCGACGGCCTCCGGAGCCTCGAAGACCAGTTCGTCGTGAATCTGCAGAAGCATCTTTACCTGCTTCAGCGCGTTGATCTGAGCCACGCCATCCCGCCCGGCTTCCTGCCCAGATTGCTCGCGTGCTGCCATTAGGTCGCGGTGAATGTCCACCATCGCCAGTTTGATCAGGTCCGCCGCCGAACCTTGAACGACGGTGTTGATCGCGGTGCGTTCGGCGAGTGCGCGTCGCTGAGGATTCGCCGACTCGATGTCCGGAATCATGCGTCGCCGCCCGAGCATCGTCTCGACGAACCCGTGAGACTTGGCCTGCGACACACACTCTTGCAAGAACGTCGTGATCCCCGCGAACCGCCGCTTGTAGCCCTCGATGATCGTCGTCGCTTCGGTGTTTGAGACGCCCAACCTCCGTGCCAGCCCGAACGGCGTGATCCCGTACACAATCCCGAAGTTCACCATTTTCGCGGCCGATCGCTGCGGCTTGCTTACCTCTTCTGGTCGGATGTTCGCCAGTTGTGCCGCGACGGTGGTGTGAATGTCCTCGTCGTTGTGGAATGCCTCGATCAGCGCCGGGTCCTTCGATAGATGCGCGAGCAAGCGCAGTTCAATCTGCGAGTAGTCGGCCGAGACCAGCACATTGCCCGAATCAGCAACAAACGCACGGCGAATCTCGCGCCCAACTTCCGTGCGAATCGGAATGTTCTGCAAGTTCGGATCGCTGGATGCCAGCCGACCCGTCACCGCAACAGTCTGATTGAAGGACGAGTGAACGCGCCCCGTATCGGTGTTGATCGCCGAAGCCAGCGCCACGAGGTAGGTACTGACCAGCTTGCTTAGTTCGCGATACTCGACGATCAAGCCGGGTATGACCGTGCTGCCCGCACCGTCCTGCGCCAGTTGTTCCAGGACCTCCGCGTCGGTTGAGTATCCGGTCTTTGTTCGCTTCACGGGCTTTAGCCCCAGACCGGGACCATCAGAAACACCCGCGCCCGACGGCGCATCGGGCCGGTTGAACAACGCTGCGGCGAGTTGTCGGGGCGAGTCAGGGTTGAATGTCCGGCCAATCGTCTGCATGCAGGCCGAATCAATCTCTTGCTTGAGAGTGTCGATCCGCGCTTGCAGTCGAGCCCGCTGATGCTCGAGTTCGCCGCGGTCCACTCGGATGCCGTTGAACTCGAGTTCGGCCAGCACCTCGACCAGTGGCATCTCCAACTTCTCGAACAGGTCGAGCAAGCCCATTGCCTGAAGGTCCGGCTTCATCGTGGCGCGAAGTTGCAGCGTCACGTCCGCGTCCTCTGCCGCGTATTCGGTTGCCGCGTCTAGCGGCACTGTGTCAAAGGTTCGCTGCGGCTTCTGTAAGCCGCCCGACGAGGTGGGCCGAGGCCCCAGCAGTTCTTTGATCGAGATGTTTGTGCGGTTCAAGAGCGCCAGGGCCAACGCATCGAGCGAGTGGCTCGAACGGGTTGCGTCGATGAGGAACGAAGCCACCATCGAATCAAACGCGGTTGCGCGAGTGGCGGCGGACTCAGCGTTGGCACCCGCCCCACCGTCCGCGCTCCCGCCCGCACTTCCGCCGGTACCACCATTCGCAAAACCGCCAAGCCGCACGCCAGCGTTGCGCAACACCATCTGGTCGTACTTCAGGTTGTGCCCGCACTTGGCAATCGCGTGGTCCTCAAGCATGGGTCGCAGAAGTTCGAGCACGGTCGCCTCGTCCATATGCTCGCTTCTGTTTGGCGACCGCACCGGAACATAAACACCCGTGCCCGACTCAAACGAGAGGCACACGCCACACAGTTTGCACGTCATGGGCGCAAGCCCGGTCGTCTCGGTGTCCACCGACAGCACACCCTCGGCGTTCGACTCCAGCGACTTCCTCGCCATCGCCAGAAACTCTCGCAGTTCATCGGGCGTGCGCAGGCAGCGATACTCGCCACTGGAAGCTCGGCGGGTGCCAGGCGGAACGAATCCGTCCTGAGCAGTCGCAGCCTGCTCGTCAGACTCGGCCGTCTGGCTCGTTCCTACAGTTCTTGAATCGAACAGCGTGGCAAAGCCCGTGAGTTTCTCGGTGCCGCCGCGTTTGGTGGCCGACGTGGCGCTCCGCCGCTGAACCCCTGTGGATGATCCGGCGGTTGATCCGGCGGTTGACGCAGCGGTTGGCGATGTCGCTCGTGGCGAGCCCTCGCCCATCAGTTCCCGCACTTCGTCCTGATAGCGATTGAAGCCCAACTCCTGCAGCACCGGGATGAGTGTCTCCAGGGCAAAGCCCTGCACCCGCGCAGAACTCAGATCAAACTCAACCGGCACGTCGTGTCGAAGTGTCACCAGTTGGCGAGCCAGATGCAGGGTGGTTCGATCCGAGGCCTCCGCTGTCAATCGCTCACCCATCTTGCCCTTGATTTTGCCCGCGGCCGCAGCGTCCAGCACACCGTCGAGCGAGCCAAACTCTGCGATCAGTTTGCAAGCGGTCATCGGCCCCACGCCCTTCACGCCCGGCACGTTGTCCGAGGTGTCGCCCATGAGCGCCAGCATGTCGATGATCTGCGCTGGCTTCAGTCCGGTTTCCTGCAACAGCTTTTGCTCGTCGATCACCTCGTCGGTGTGAACGTCAAAGAGTTCGACGGTCTTGGCGTCGCCAAGATCTGAATCATCGTCTTGCTCGCGGGCGGGCTCGGCCGCGCCAGCAATCGTGACCGAACGCAGCAACTGCTTCAGGTCTTTGTCCTTGCTGATGATCCGAACCCGAAGCCCAACGGCGTTGCGCAGCGCGTTTGGCGAGGCGGTAGTGGGGGGGGTGAGGAGCGTGGAGGAAGGAGCCGACAGCCCCGCACCCAACGCCGTCACGATGGTGGCGATGCAGTCGTCGGCCTCAAAGCCCTCCGAGCCGATGATCGGCACATTCATCAGCCGCAGCGTGGCCAGGCAACGTTCCACCTGCGGCCGCAGATCCTCTGGTGGCGGCGGGCGGGTGGCCTTATACGCCGGGTACATTGCTGAGCGAAACGTACCGCGATCCCCCGACACATCCAAGCAAACCGCGACATAAGAACGCGACGAATCGTCTTGCGAACGGCAAAGCCGGAGCAACTTCAGCATCATGCCCAGGAATCCGAACGTCATGTTCGTCGGCTCCTTGGTCACGGGGCTGGTCATGGGCGTGCGAATCGCGTGGTATGCGCGAAAGAATTGCGCATATCCGTCGATCAGATAGAGCGTCGGTCGCTCGTCGCGATCGCGGTGGGGGGCATTGTTCGGCGGTACATCGGCCATTGTGCCCAGAGGATAAGCGTCTGCAACTCGCGTCCCATGCTCGGGCCAAGCGTTCAGCCCCTCTCTCACCCGGTGCTCGGTCGCGGCGTAACAATCCCCGATGCAAGAAGCGATCACCTATCTCTGTGATGCCTGTGATCGACGGCTGGAAGTCGACCCAGACCTGCTGGGCCACAAGGCCGCGTGCCCCTTCTGCGGCAACGTCAGCATCGTGCGCCAACTCAACGATCAGAGGGCACAGCGGGGCAGCGTGCTTTCCCCGATCGCCAATTCTGACCGCCCCACGCAGATGGGTCTGCCGGCCGACTGGCGAACCGACCGAACCCGCAACAGGGGGGGGGGCGTGGAAGAAGATGAGTTGGGCCCGCAGCCCAGCGCACGCGTCGAAATGGGAGCGGGCCAGGAGCTCCACGTCCTCACGGTGCATCCCGTCACGCTGCGTGCCAAGCCGCTCCGAGGGATCGGCATGGTTCTTGGCCTGTTCGCGGCCATCGCCGGCGGTGTTTGGCTCTACGGATACTCGCGATCGGCACCGGTGGGGGGTGCCTCGTCAGCACAGGCGTCGAGCGCCGTCTACTGGCAGACCGCCGCCGCCGTCGGTGCCTATGCGTGCGCAGTGCTGGTCGTGGCTGGGCTCATCACCCTGACCGTGTGGTGGGTGCTGAAGCGCTCGGTCACACTCATCATCACCAATCGCCGAACCACTCTGCGAGAAGGGCTGTTCGCTCGACATTCGCGGGAAGTGCTGCATGACCGTGTGCAGGACATCCAGGTCACGCAGACTTTTCTTCAGCGCGTGCTGCACACCGGCAGCCTGGGCATCAGCAACTCTGGCGACGCGGGCATCGAGATTGTTGCCCACGATCTGCCCAACCCCGTGCGGATCCGCAAGATCATCGATGCGTATCGGGGTGAGCCGGGTGATTGGGCCTGAGTTGGGTGAACGGGCCTGAAGTGGTCGATTCATCGTGCATGGAGCTTTGCAACCCCCAACCAAGACCCCTCAGACCCGCACCGGGCCGTTTGGGTACACTGCCACCGTCCGAGCGTTATCTGCCTCCATCAGGACGAACCCCGCCCATGAAGCATACCGCCAATCGCTGGCTCCGCCGGATGAAACTCCAGGCCTTCGGTGCGATCGTGTGCGCTGTGATCGTGGTGCTGACACTCACGGCGTTCAGTTTGCCGTTTTGGCCGGTCATGGGAGTCACGTTTGCCGCCGTTGCGGTCACCATGCACAAGATGACCCATCGCCTGGCGGGCACAGCCTGCCTTTCGTGCGGACGCGAGCTGACGCAAGAGCCGATGGGTGTTCACGGCGTCATCTGTCCTGATTGCGGCGCAGTTGCGCATCCGACCCCAGGCCATCTCGCCCGGCTGGAGCGCGTGTTCAAGGGCAGCGACGCCGCGACCCGTGTTCACAACGACGACACCGCCGCGTAGGTCTCGAACATCAGGGATTGCTTGCTGCGCACGACGACCGTGCGGTTCATCGTGCGTCGATTCACGCGATCATCCCGCACAACGCCGCGATGTCCGGCGCGGGAGCGCGGTCGGCCTTCAACACCGGAACCACCTGCCTGATCCGCTCGTGCATCGCTTCGACCGCTTCGCCCGATCGCAGCGGCCGATGCTCGTCCAGCCCTTGCGCTGCGCAGAGCAACTCAATCGCAACGACGTTCCTCGCAAGCCCCAGCATTCGGTCGGCTTTGGCAGCGCTTCGTGGACCCCAGGAGTTGTAATCTTCCATGTTCGCGCTCGTGGTGAAATTCGACACGCTCGCCGGACTACACAGACCCACAATCTCGTTGCAGCACGCCGCGGCGGCGTACTGCGCGATCATGTAGCCCGAGTGCAGGCCCTCGCCGCCACGGGGCACAAGGAACGCAGGCAGCCCCGCCTCCGGGTCTTGACCTGCGCCCGCCGAGACCAGGTGGGCGATACGTCGCTCGCTGATCCCCGCCACGTGGGCGATCGGCAGAGCCATCGCGTCGAGCGGAAGGGCCACGGGCATGCCGTGGAAGTTTCCCGCTGAGACAATGTCCGGTGATGCGAGCGAGCCGAACACAAGGGGATTGTCCGTCACGGCGCCGAGTTCTCGCTCGACCGCACCCCGCACATACTCAAAGGCATCCCACGCCGCCCCGAGCACCTGTGGCGCACAGCGGAAGGAATACGGATCTTGCACTCGCGGATCGTTCTCGGCGTGCGAAGTCACGATCCCGCTCTCGCCCAGGTGCTGCCGAAGAGTCGCGGCGATCCGCGCTGGTCCGGGCTGATTGCGGGCCTCAAACACCCGCGCGTCGAGATACCCGTGCGAGGCTTTCGCGGCGTCGATCGACATGGCACACGCCAACAGCGCCGACTCGAACAACCGATCGAATGCGGCGACCAGCAAGGCTCCGCGAGCGGCCATCAGGTGCGTGCCGTTGATGAGCGCCAGACCCTCTTTGGCTTCGAGTGTTACCGGTCGGATCCCCGCCACACGCAATGCCTCAGCTCCGTCCATCTCCTTACCGCCCAGCCGAGCACGGCCCTCACCGATCAACACCTGCGCAACGTGCGCCAACGGAGCCAGGTCGCCCGATGCACCGCACGAACCCACGGGCGGCACGACGGGAATCACCCCGCCATCGGCTGCGTTTAGACACGCCGCGATCGTCTCGACGACCACCGGGCGCACACCAGAGATTCCGCGCGACAAGGACGCCGCGAGCAGCAACATCATCGCCCGAACCACCTCGTCGCTCAATCGCTCCGCTGCGCCCCCCTCGCCCGCGCTCACGCCGGACGCGTGCGAACGGATCAGATTGCGTTGAAGGTCACGCAGGTCGGCATCGCCGATCCGCTTGCGGCTGAACGAACCAAAGCCCGTATTGATCCCGTAGTGTGGCAGGCCATCGCCCAGCACCGCTTCCAGCCGTGCCCGAGACTCGCTGATCGACCTTGCGCCGGCTTGGCTGATTTCCACAAGCGATCGACCGCGTGCGACCGACTCAACCATCTCCGCCGAAAGGGCAGAGCCAGCGCCAACATCGCCCAGAAGCACGCGTCCAGAAGTTCTCACGCTCGAATCGTTCAACTGGCACGGCTCCTCTGATCCAACAAACCCGCGATCATCCGCACCGCCCCTAGAGGCAAACTGTATCATCAGTGTTCATGCCTCTGATCGACCAAGCCCGCCCGCACCTTATGTACCGACACCTGTTCCGAACCCTGTGCTTCGCCGCGGCGACAAGCCTTGCGCTCGGCGCTGGCTGCTCCACTCGCTTGTCAGATCGGGCGAACTTCTCTGGTCCGACGCCTGCGCTGCAGGAGCAACTCGACACCATCATCTGGCCCGCGCGTGATCAGTCGGGCCTTGACCACACTCTTGCCAGCACGCCCGATGCGATCTATCTCTTCCAACCCACCGAACAGCCTTTGCCGAACGAGGCACCCGCTCGACTCAAGCGTGCTGTTCAACGGCCCATCGCCTCGGTCAGATTCAGCGAGCGACTGGGCGTGGGCATCCTGCGCGAACTGGCCAACCGCTCCGACCCCGCGCGCGACCCGGATAACGCCCTGCGCTTTGTGTCGGTTTCAACCTTCCCCATCAAGCCACAGGACGAGCGCGGCTCGCCTTGGCGGTGGTTCTTGCGCAGTCAGGCCGAACTGGGCGCTCCCTACGCCGTGACGGTCAACGACGAGCAGGTTTTGTCGGTGCTTGGCCAGGGCTTGCGGATGCGCGTGCAGACCCCGCCCGATGGCACGCCCGCACGCGGCCTGATCGTCCACATGCCCGGCCTGGGCAGTGGCGACTATGAAAGGCCCGTGCTCGACGCTCTTCGCGCTGATGGATGGGCCATTTTGCGCATCGCCACTCCTCGCGTGTGGTTCTACAAGCCCGTCGAGTTCAACATCAGCCGCGCTGCAGACGTACAGCCCGTCGCCAAGGACATCGCCGGTCTGATCGACGACCAACTCGCCGAACCGGCATACGCGGTCGAGGCCGCGCTCGCCTATCTGCAAACTGAGCGGCCCGACATCCCTGCTCACCCCTGCGTAATGCTCGGTTTCAGTGCAGGTGCGCTCTTTGCTCCCGCCATCGTCGCTCGGCAGCCAAACGCCTTCGACGCGGCAGTGCTCATCGGCGGCGGCACCAACCTGTTTCACATCTCACAAACCTCCGACCTCACCAACGGCGGTCTGAAAGTCAACTGGGCCATCGCGTCAGACCGCGACCGCTTCGGCGAGGACTTGAGCAAGGCCTACGCATCGCACAGCCAACTCGACCCGCTCCGAACTGCGCCCGCGTTGAGCAACATGCCCACGCTGCTCATTTTGGCTGCGCTTGATTCGACCGTGCCCTCGAGCACCGGTCGCAAGCTCCAACGGCTGATCCCCTCTGCCGAGCGATGGTCGCTGCCGGTGGGTCATCGCCTGTTGTTCTGGCTGCTGCCCAACAAGGCCGAATCGATCGTTGCGTGGCTCGATCGGGCAACGGCCAGCGTTGAAGTGCGGTCTGCTGAGGGTCTGATGGTTAATGCATCGTCAGCCACGGATTCACGGACGGGTTCACGCACGATTTCACCCCCCTAGCGGGGTCCGATAATACATGTTATGTAAATCTGGGTGTTGATGGAGTGCCAGCCAGAGCCTGCAAACGCCCTTTCCACGAACTCACGACAACTCCGCCTTTGGTCCGCCCATCCCAGCCCACGCCCTTCTCAGCCCATCACCACCGCCCGACACCGGCCCACAACCTCAGTCATCCCCACGTTCTCCCCCTTACCGGTATCGCGCCGGGCCTTGAACTCCACGCCCCCCTCTGCCAGCGCCTTGTCACCAATGGTCAATCGCACCGGCAGCCCGATCAGGTCCGCATCCTTGAACTTCACCCCCGGCCTCTCGTCGCGATCGTCGATCAGCACGTCCATGCCCGCCGTGGCCAGTTCGCTCGCCAGCCGCGCGGCCGCAGCGCGATGATCATCAGAATCAGGCTTCAGCACCGTGATCAGCACGTGATAGGGCGCGATCGCGGCGGGCCAGATGATGCCGTCGGCATCGTGGTTCTGCTCCACGCTTGAGGCCATGGCACGCGACACACCGATGCCGTAACAGCCCATGATGACCGGCTTGCTCTGCTGCTGAGCGTCCAGCACGCTCAGGCCCATCGCCTCGGAATACTTGGTGCCCAATTTGAAGATGTGGCCGACCTCGATGCCGCGCCCGGTTTCCAGCTTTGCCCCCGCCGCCCTGGGAGAAGGGTCGCTGGCCATGGCGTTGCGAACATCTCCAACCTTTACATAACTCGAATCGGTCAGGATCGGACCTACTTCACGCTTCCAGTTGAAGTGCTTGACGTGATGGTCGGGCTTGTCGGCGCCGCTGGCCCAGAAGCCGCCCTGCGCAACGTCGTGATCGATCAGCAGCAGCGTGCCTTTCACGCTGTTCACTGCGCGTGGTGAGACATATCCGATCGCAAAGCCCGCGGTGCGTGCGGCCTTCTCGTCGGCCATCGCTACAGATGCCGCCGCGTGGTTGGTCATGCCGCGCACCAGCAACTTCACCTTGCCCTCATTCACGTCCTGATCGCCGCGAACCACCGCCACCGCCCACTGTGCCTTGGGTGTGCCGCGAACCTCGAAGACGATCGTCTTGAGCATCCGCTCGGGCTTCACCTTCATGAACTTGCCGACCTCTTCGATCCCCGGCAGGCTCGGCGTGTGAACCTCCGCGAGTTCGCCCGACGGATCGGCCTCCAAGGTGAAAGCCCCTCGATCGCCGATCTCGCACTTCTCGACATTGGCCGCGTAGCCGCTGATGGGACACTTAAGGATCGTGTCCTCGCCGCTGGGCGCATTGACCATGAACTCGTGGCTCGCCGAGCCGCCGATGGGCCCGCTCTCGGCCTCAACGGGGGTGAAGTCCAGCCCGCAGCGTTGAAAGATGTTGCTGTACGCGGCGTACATCTTGTCGTAGGTCTCGTTCAACCCCCCCACTCCTTCCACGTGGGTGTGGAACGAGTAGGCGTCCTTCATGATGAACTCGCGGCAGCGCAACAAGCCCGATCGTGGCCGGGCCTCATCGCGAAACTTGGTCTGGATCTGGTAGAGATTGATCGGCAGTTGCTTGTAACTGTTGATCGAGCCTTTCACCAGTTCGGTGATCGGCTCCTCGTGCGTTGGCCCGAGCGCACAGACGGCGCCCTTGCGATCGGTGACCGTGAAGAGCAGGTCGCCGTAGTCCACGTCGCGCTTGGTTCCCGCATACAACTCGGCGGGCAGCAGCACCGGCAGGTTCAGTTCGCTGGCGCCCGCCGCGTCCATCTCTTCGCGCACGATCTGGCTGATGCGGCGCAGCGTTCGCCACGCCAGCGGCAGATAGTCGTAGATTCCCGAGCCGAGTTTGCGGATATAGCCCGCGCGGCTGAGCAGCACATGCGAGGGGCTTTCAGCGTCGGTGGGTGCCTCGCGGGTTGTCGGGATCAGCGTGGAACCCCAGGTGTGGATGACCCCCCTGCCGGGCCGCTCAGCGCGAGCGTGGTCAAGCGCTGTGCCGGGGCGTGTTCCGCCGTTCGATCGCGTGTTGTGCTGGCTGGATGACATAGGCAGCCAGTGTAGGAACGCGCAGCAGTCTGCTGTTGAATGATCGCGAAGCCCGGGATGCAAGACGGACGGAAAGCGAAGCGGTCCACAAATAGCGAGGGTGGGATGAAGGCACAGAGTCGAAGAGCGGATGGAACGCGAGGTCGCGAAGTTTTCGAAGCAAAGCAGGAGGGGAGCGGTGAAAATGGCGCATCGCCCAATGCGACGGCGAAGTCGTCGGGGTGCATGGCTATGGGTCGCGGCGCAGCCGCACCACGTAACGTGATCGCGCAATACAGCCCCAGCACCCCAGTGCGATGCGGTGCGGGTGGTGAGCTGTGACGTTGGCCCCGTGCGTGCCGCTTTGCGGCGACCCACGGCTACTCACCTACGCCGCGCGGTGTGGTGAGGTTCCAAGCGAGAGTGCTCGCCGAAGGACTCGAACCTTCGAACTGGTGATTGAAAGTCGCAGCGAAAACCCCGCGCCGAACTCTGCAAGTGCTGGTGAGAACGAGGTTCGCGCGATTGACAATGAACTGGTTCTGAAGTGGTTTCTGGCCGATTTCGGACCCAACTGCCACAAAGATGCCACAAGACGGCGAGAGGTGGCTGGGGTCGCATCCGACCACCGGATCGAAAGGCGTCTATGGTGTTCCGAGGACCCCTCTTGTCTCTCGAAGAGGCAGTTCCTGACCCGCCAGCAGGGCCGAGCGCACGGCAGTCTGAATGCAATTTCGGGTCTATCTCGCTCGGGTTTGCGGACATCGGGCCGCTCGTCGTCGGAATCATCGGGCCACACACGCATCGCGGGATAAAGCCATCGTGTCGCATGGGGAAGGACTCGGTCGGCTGCTGAAGGTCGGCCTTTCACTTTCTCACTTGAACCTGGAAATCCCGGAGGCCCGGGGGGGCGGTGGGAATCCAGTATGGCTTGGCAATCAGTCCGAAGGCAGGAAGATCCAGAGTGCGGGCCTGCCGCAGTTACAGTGCACGGCTCTTCCCAGCAGGCCAAGCCCGGCCGCGCTGAGGAAGACGGATGACCTGGCCGCGTCCAGAAATCCGCGGGGATTTCGATTCATGGGGCCCTCGATCCGGCTTCGCACGCTCGGCACCGGATGAAAGATCGCCTCGACACCAACGGGTCGCTCCGGCTCGGCATCCTGCAGCGTGTCGAGCTTCCGGATGGTTTCGTCGATGAGGTCCGCGTCAATCCCCGAAGCGCGCAGGCCAGCATCCACTTCCGCAACGCCCGCCCGCGAGGGCGTTGGCAACGTGAGGAGGCCAATGAATGACCAGAGTGTGAACACGAGGCTGAAAGTGATGATGCCCTCGCCCGTCCCGATCCGCGCAGGTCCCACGACGAACGCAGCGAGGACCACCCCGAGCAGCGTGAACACGACCGCGAGCAAGCGCCCGCGAGCCCAACTCCCTGTCCTCACCGCGAGTTCTCGGCGGCGAGTCACGACCGTGATCCCGGGTTGTCCCAGCTCTTGCAGCCATCTCTCGGGCATGAGCGCCCGACGAGGCCGCAACACTCCGATGATGCCCCCGGTGAAGCCCTCATCGTCGCTCGCGAGGAATTCAGTAGGGAGTTGGCTCGGCTCTGACTGCACAGCCGATTTGTCAATAGTTGATCGCCGAAGCGGTGAGAAGATGCGGGCGAGCGGCAAGCGGGTCGCAAGCAACGCGAGCGACGACAACGCACATGCACCGACTACCCCCGGAACGCCGAGGGTCCGCCCTGCAAGCAGCAGCCCAGCTCCGATTAGGGCCAACAGCAACGTGTGGGCCGCAACTCCGCGGAGAAGTTTTCCTGCGAACTTGAGTGGCTGAAGATGATGTCGCCCAAAGCGGCGTGGCAACACGTATCCGCCAAGGACGTCGAAGGGGAACTGGATCGCCACATACGCTACGAGGAACGCCACAAGCATCAACGCCTGACCTCGAAAGCTCGGCGCGAACAGGCCAGACGCCCGCGAAGGGAGCCCGATTGCCAAGGCAACACCCGAGAACGCGACCATTGTGCCCACGCCCGAAATCCCCAGCCACAATCGGGCGCGGCCGTAACCACTGGCCCGCGGCTTCGAAGACACCGGGCGAGCGGTCAAGACCGGGTCCCTCCTCTCAGCTTCGCGCTTGATTCCCCTGAGCATGCCGCCGAACACCAGATTGTGAAGCGGGAGCACGCAATACCAGTAGAGGATGCCCAGAATGCCCTTCGGGCGGAAACGAGCGGTCATCGTGAGCGAGGTGCAGCCCGAGGAGGCCGCGGGCTTCATCGAGAAGTTCAGCAGCGCCACGCCCGGGAGCTTCATTTCCGCGAGCAACGCAAGTGTTCGGCCTCGCTCGAGCCCAACCACCCGCCAGAAATCGAGGGTTTCTCCGAACTCGACGCGGTCTGGATCACGCCGACCGCGACGAAGTCCAGGACCCCCGACCAGCGTGTCCATCCAGCCGCGGATGCGCCACAACAGATCCCCCGCATACCACCCGTGCCCGCCGCCGATACGACAGACCGCCTGGAACACTTGCTCAGGCTGCGCGGCGATGATGATGGACCGCTCGTCTGCGAAGACGGTTCCGCCGGCCCAATCGGGATCGCCGGGCACTGGGCCGGCGACGGACCAGCGGGTATCTACCGCGTTGCCGCGCACTCCCTCAAGGGCGTTGTGGATCGCCTCTCGAGTGCCCATGGCCAGATGGGGCATAAGGCGCTGTACCAGATCGCTCGTGACCACCACGCGGTTACGCAGGCCATCAGCGAGCGGTCGGGCGATCCGGTATGAGACCGGGGTCACGAGGCTGATCCACCCCGAACTGAGCCGAGGCGTGAGCAGCGGCAGTGGAATGATTACCCGCCGGTGCAGCCCCAACTCCTCCGCCATGATGCGCATGAGTTTGTGGTACGGAAGAACATCCGCCCCACCGATTTCGAGCGTTTTGCCCGCGGTCTCCGGTACCGACAGGCATCGAACCAGCCAGTGAAGCACGTCCGCGATCGCGATGGGCTGAGACTCGGTCTTGACCCACGATGGCGTAACCATGATCGGAAGACGTTCGACGAGATAGCGGAGAATCTCAAAGGAGGCCGATCCTGAACCGATGATCATGGCCGCCCTGAACGAGGTGACCGGCACTCCGGTTGACGCGAGAACCTGCTCGACTTGTCGGCGCGAGCTCAGGTGTTCACTCAGGCCTTGGCCGAGTTCTCCGAGGCCGCCCAAATAGACCATCCGTCTGACTCCGGCCGCGGCTGCCGACTTGGCAAACACCTCCGCGAGCATGCGATCTCGCTGGGCGTATTCCCTTTCGCTGACCTGCATCGAGTGAACGAGGTAGTAGGCTGCGCTGCAACCCCGAAGCTGATCGGTAAGCGTGGTGGGATCGGACAGGTCGCTCCGCTCAACGGTGACCCCGGGACTGCGCCGCCAACTTCGTTCTTCGAGCTTTCGAGGTTCACGGGCGAAGCAGCGAACCCGGTAGCCCGCAGCGAGGAGAGCAGGAACAAGGCGACCACCGACGTACCCCGTAGCACCCGTTACGGCAACAAGCGGCGCAAGGACAGGCTGAACGGGCGGCTGCTCCATCAACGAGAGTTCCTCTGGCCCGCGCGGTCGACGCCTAGCAGCCACAACAACCTGGAAACTGACCCTAGGGGAATGGTCGGCAGATGGCCCAACTTCATGCGGACCCGACCCTCCAGCGCTGGGATTGCCGGCGAGACTCGCCCGAGGAGTTGCTTCGTACTCCGTCGAAAGGTCAGAAGGCTCGCCAAGCCCGCAAGCTTGAGCGTCAAAGACGAGCCAGCGGATTCCAGTGACCACGGCCGGCCGTCGAGCGTTCCCGCCAGGCTGCCGACCAGTGTCATTTTGGGCCGCTGCCCAGGTCCTTCGTGCGGATTTTGACCGTGCCAGTCAGAACCCACTCCGCGTGCTCCGCTTTGGGTCCGGTGCCGCTGGGGATCTTGATACGCATGTCCGCAAACTCGTACGTGATCTCCGCATTCCGACCCGTCAGACGGTCGTAGAGGCCGATCGCGAGATCCGGCCATGAGGTGGTGTGAGCAGGGTCAGCCATTGTCGAGGTCTCCTTGGTGCAAAAACAACTGGTCAGTCTAACGGTCGCGAGTTCGCGGCGGAGGCTGTCAACGCACCGCACCGAACCAGGAATCGTTCTGCTGCGGTGACCTCTGCGCTGGTAAGATCGCAGAAGGCCTTGGGTTGTTCGGCTGTTCCTAAGATGGACGAGGGCATGCGGCCCGCGCGAGCGGGGCCCATTTCGGCCAAACCGAGAAGCACGGCGTCGGCGGCATCCAACAGGCGGTCGGGTGGGATTAGTGCTGAGTCGTCCACGACAAGCCTTTCGTTGCGCCCTTCGCTTTGGATTCAGATTTGCTGTGGTGCCAAGTGTACCGGCGGCCTGTTCCTGTCGTGCCTGTGTCCACGATCGCCTTGTAAACCACTCGCCACGGCACATCGAGGACCAGCAGGCCTCGGTTTGGCAAGCCTGAACTTGCGGGCCTTGCGAAAGTGGACGCGTCCGGTTCGAGAGGCCTGGTCATTCAACCGGATTTGCAATCCGCGCACGCGAGAGTGCTCTCATGTTGTCTCGGCGGGATTCTTCCTGCCGCGCAACTCGCGGATCCTTGCGATTCACTGTGCCGCCAATCATGAGCGCCGCGCTGATCAGCACCGAGTTCTTGTTGATGTACTGCCCTTCCAGAGTCGGTGCCCATTCCCCGTTGCCTCGTGCTGGCTATCCGTCTGAGACCGTCGGACGGCGTACGCGACCGAATCTATCACCCGTTCCACCACGAATTTAACTGAATGGTCGCCTTGCAGGATCATCGAGTCGTCTGCGATGTTCTCGTGATTGGGACCGATGCTGCGGGGATCGGAGCGGCGATCCGCACTGGTGGCTAGGCACAGCGAAAAGCCCGTGGTGATCGTGGGCGCAGGCCTTGCCGGCTTGGCATGTGCGCGTCGACTCCGCCGCGAAGGCATGCCGATCCTCGTGCTGGAGGCTTCCGACGGCTTGGGTGGCCGGGTTCGGACTGACCGGGTGGAGGCGAAGGGCGGCGCGTACCTGATTGACCGGGGATTCCAGGTCTATCTCACCGCCTACCCCGAAGGGCGTCGTGTGTTACGCATTCCTGCACTTGAGCTTCGATCCTTCGTTCCTGGCGCGATGGTCCGATTCGAGGGGCGATTCTGGCGCATCGCGGACCCGCTTCGGACGCCTCTGGCTTTGCTCGGAATGCTTCGATCGCCTCTAATGACCGCACAGGATGCTTCCGCGCTCGCTCTTCTCGACGCATTGCTGCGGCTTTCAAGCGAGGAACACTGCTGGAACGCCCCGGAACAGACCACCGAAGAGTTCCTACGCGGTAGTGGCATCAGCGTTCGTGCCATCGATCGCATCTTCCGGCCGTTCTTTGGCGGAGTGTTCCTGGACCGGTCGCTTAAGACATCGGCTCGCAAGTTTCGAGCGACTTATCGCATGTTCGCCAGAGGTCGAGCCGCGCTCCCCGCCGCGGGGATGCAAGCCATCCCGGGGCAACTCGCCTGCACTCTCGATTCGTCGGTTCTTCGAACCGGGCAAGTTGTCTCCAGCATAAGTCCTGGCGAGGTGACGCTGGCGTCAGGGGACATCGTCGACGCTTCGGCGATCGTCGTTGCCGCCGACGGCGGCAACGCGGCAAAGCTTCTGCCAGGTGTGTCGTCGCCTGGCTGGAAGGCAACGGCAACGCTCAGCTTCGCTGCCGAGACGCCCCCGTCGCGAGAGCCCATTCTCTATCTCGATGGCGATGGGTCCGGGCCAGCCAACCACGTAGCAGTGATCTCGAACGTCCAACCACGATACGCCCCCCCGGGGCGCTCCCTGATTTCCGCCTCGGTTGTCGCTCCGCATGATCTTTCGCCGAATGACCCGACACTCGAACAACGAGTGCGATTGCAGCTCCGTGAGTGGTTCGGCGTCAACGTGGACGACTGGCGTCACATCAGGACAGACTTCGTTGAACACGCTCTGCCAAACGAGGATTTTCCGGCGTTGGCGACGCCAAGGCGTTCCGTTCTCACCACTACCGACCGCGTGTTTGTGGCCGGTGACCATATCGACAGCGCCTCAATCAACGGCGCCTTGGCATCCGGACGCCGGGCGGCGGAGGCGGTGCTGTCATGCCGGTAATCGGTTCGACTACCAAGGCAGGCCGTGCGGGGGGCAGGGTCGCCATCATCGGGGCCGGCGTGGCCGGGCTCGCGTGCGCCAGTGCGCTTGCCGCTCGTGGCAAATTCGTCACAATGTTTGACCGGGGGCGATACGTTGGAGGCCGTCTCAGTGCCCGGAAGATCTCGCTGGGCAAGGGCGCGAGTTTGCACGCCGATCACGGGGCCCCGTTTTTCACCTGTTCTGATGACCGCTTTGTGCAGCATGTGCAGTCCTGGGTTGAGCAGGGCGTGTGTGCGACCTGGCACCCCGAACCTTACATTTGGA